>JALHLM010000472.1 GCA_022844585.1 Pirellulales bacterium
CGAAGGAATAGGAACCATCGTCTCCCGTGACGACGCGCGGTTCGTCGTCGTCCATCACGTCATCACGGTCATAGTCGACGTAGACTGTCGCGCCAGCCAATCCCGCTTCGCCGAGGTCGCGTTGGTGATTGCGGTTCGCGTCGTGGAATCGCACTCCGTGGATTTCGTTTGGACGGAACACCGCCGCGGTATCAACGCCTGAGCGGTCCTCGCCGGCGGTCACGGTGACGACGTGCTCAAGTTGGGCGACGGGGGTTGCGCTCAATGTGGCCGGAACGATCACGCGAACCGTATAAGTGCCCGGCGCCAGATGCGTAAACGCATAGGCGCCCGACTCGTCGATCGCTGGTGTGTAGAATTGATCGGCGGACGTGCTGTGTTGCGGCTCCGCTGAATCAAAGACGGAGTCGTTATTCAGATCCAGATAGACGGTGATGCCACCCAATCCTTGCTCATCGACGCCGCGCACGCCATCGCGATTCACATCGGCGAACACCGTGCCGCGGATGACGGAGTCCTTGATCCGCTCGTTGCCGAAGTCCAGATTCGAGATCGCGTCGCCGTTGCGCAGCGAGACGGTTTGACTGGTCGACGGCGGCGAGGTGGGACGCCAGCCGCTCGGGATTTGTTGGACGATCGTCACCGTGCCCGGCGTCAGGCCCGCGAGCGCGTAGCTGCCATCCGCGGCGGAGACGTTTTGCGGTTCACCGGCATCGGCCACGCCGTTGTGGTTCAAGTCGGCGAACACCGTCCAGCCGGCCAGGCCGGGATCGGTGAACGTGGCTGATCCTGGATCAAAATCGCGCACGCCATCGCCGTCGACGTCTTCCCAGACCGTGCCCTCAATATTCGCCGGCAAGGTTTCCACGATCTGGAAGTTGGCGAAGTCCGGCGCGATGGATTCCACGCCCGAGAACACCGTGACCGACTCGCTGTCACCGAACGTCGGCGCGGGTTCCCAACCCGCCGGCAGGATCTCGCGAATCTTGTATTCGCCGACTTGCAAATCGGCGATCGAATAGACGCCGTCCGCGTCGGTCAGCGCCGTGGGTTCGAGCGCGTCCATCGAGCCATTGCGGTTCAGATCTAAGAACACCGTCCAGTTCACCAGCCCCGGTTCCGTGAACGCGCCGGACAGGTCGGCGTCGCGCAGGCCGTTGCGATTCACGTCATTCCAAATCGTGCCGCGCAGCGAGCCGTTGGTGACGTTGAAGTTCGCGAAGTCCGGCGCGATCGTCTCGGCGCCAGCGTCAACGGTGACCGTGAAACGTCCATCGAATTCGGGCGACAGGTTCCACCCTTCCGGCAGAACCTCGGCGACGTCGTAGTCCCCCACAGGCAGACTGACGAAGGCGTAGACGCCGCTGGCGTTCGTCACGGCTGTCGGTTCGTCCGGATCCTGTGCGAAATTGAAATTCAGGTCCAGGTACACGGTCCAATCGGCCAGGCCCGGCTCGGTGAATTCGCCGGTGACCGGATCGGTGTTGCGAATGCCGTCGATGTTGGCGTCGTTCCAAATCGTGCCGCGAAGCGATCCGCTCGTGGTACTGAAGTTGGCGAAGTCGGCCACCGCGGTGTCGAGTGGAAACAACTCCACGTCTTGGCGATTGTCGAACTCCGGCGACACTACCCAGCCGTCGGGAATGACTTCCACCACGCGGTAGTCTCCGGCCGGCACGTCTGTGAAGGCATAGACGCCCGTCTCATCCGTCAGCGCAGTCGGCTCGCCGGCGTCGGGGTCCTGGTTCTTGTTCAGATCGAGAAAAACCGTCCAGCCGGGCAACCCCGGGTCCGTAAACTCGCCAGTAAACGGATCAACGTCGCGGATGCTGTCCGCGTTCAAGTCGTTCCAGACGGTCCCCTCAATCGTGGCGCCCGCGAAATTGAAGAAGTCGGCCACGGCGTCTTGGCTTTGGTTGACCTTTACGTCGCGCGAAACGGGGCCGGTCGGCCGCCAGCCTTCCTGCACAACCTCGGCCACGCGGTACGTCGATGGCTTCAGAAAACGAATCACGTAGTCGCCGTCGACATTGGTCACGGCCGAGGGTTCCGTGTCTCCCACCGCATCGGTGTTGAACGTGCCGCTGTTGTCCAAGTCGAGGTAGACTGTCCAACCTTGCACCCCGTCCTCGCCGTTGTTGCGGATGCCGTTGCCGTCCAGATCGTTGTAGACTGTGCCGCCGATCGTCGTATCCGCGGTTCCCGACAGCGCGTCGGACACGAGCACGGCCAGCAGCGAACGCTGCTCCAGCGATTCGAAGCCGGTGGAACGCAACGTACGCCGACGCAATGAGCCGCGCGGGCGCGTCCAGGAAGTCTTGCGGGCGGAGCTAAGTGAGCGAGCCGTGGTGAGTCGACGCATGACCGATTTCCTTATGCAAGGGCAAGTGTTGGCTAAGCTCGACGGGCTGACGGGCGGGGGCGGCCGTGCCCGCGTAATCGCACAGGCCGCAATGTCAGGTCGAGACTCACGCAGTCGGCTCAATGCGCCATGACTCGTGAGTGACAGTGTTTTGACCGCTCGGCGGATCATTTCCGCCGACTCAAGTCTCTTTAATCAGTGGAGTGGGATTGGATCGCCTCATCCGCCACATTGGTTGGCGAATCTGTGAAATAATCCGCAGACGCCCAGCGCCAGCAGGATCCAAGTGGACGGTTCGGGCACGGGCGACGGCGAAACTTCGCCGAAGTGATTCCGCACCGCGTTCAGATCAATGATGTTGACGAGACCGTCGAATGGAGCCGTATCGCCGACAATGCCGGCGCCGGCCTCGCCGAAGTTGTTTCGCACGTTGTTCAAATCGTGGATGTCGACCGCTCGATCGCCATTCGTGTCGCCTGGCACAGGCTCCGGAACGGTGCGGTCCACCAAGGTGAGCCCCCTCATGGCAAAATCAACGAACAGTCCAATCTTGTAGGTGTCAAATCCCTTCAATGGAGTCGTGTTACCCAGATGAATCGGCGATGAAAACTCATCATACGAAAAGAACATGCCGTAATTCCCGCTGGCATTGAAGTAGAGCGGGTCATTGAAGGCGTCCTCTCCGTTCAGCAATGGCATGATCTCCAGGGATGCACCCGTCGCGGACGTGTTGCCGAGCAACGAGAATGTGAATGCGGTCAGGTCGAACACGTCGCCGTCAACGCGCTGAAGTGTGATTCTGGCCTTGTAATCCGTCACGCCGGGCGGCGGAGTCGTCACCGCCTGCGCTTCCACGCCGGCTGGCCAGGAAACACGCTCCGCGCGACCGATCGGCCCGCCTCCGAGCCCCCCCGTAAACAACTTGTCGCGGGTGTACGTGAACAGATAGCCGTTGCTGCTGATCGTGTCCGACGTGACCCCAGACGCCACGTGCGTCGCCACCTGGGAGCTGTCGAAAAAGTCGATCGTTGCGCCCCGCGCCGTGGTCCAGGAGAGAACGCAAAGCAACAACGCAACGACCACGCTCATGGAACGATTCATGTTACTTTCCCGATCACGAAGTAGATCTTGCCAGGCCCGCAATCGTTTTCAGGCCAGCTTCCGTCCCTACGGATTTGAAATCATCAGTCCGACAATTCTCAAATGGCCTATGCCTGGTAAAACACCAGGCATGAAATCGTTGTCATTACAACCACGGGCTCTGTCCAAGTTCATTTGAGCCTGCGGCCGCATTTCAACGACGTTTTATTGCGCTACCAGGAGAATTCAATGCGAATATCGTGCCAGCGCCAGATCGGCAGCCTGGCTCGCGGTTCATTCGTCTAGCCGGTACTGTTCCTTGCCGCGCACACACCCGGTGCGCGTATATTGCATGCTGACAGGCACATCACCGCGTTGGACCGCTTCAGCGAAGCAGTGAGATCAACCATTGCGCATCCGCGCATTCAAGCCGCACATGATTGAGCGAGTTCGCCCACCACCTTGGCGGCATACGTTCTGACGCGTGTATCCTTGTGTCGTTGAATCGGGCCGAACATCGACGTACTGCCTAAAGTACAGAGTCGGAAATTGCCAGAGACACCGCCATCTCGGACGAACGGCCCAGAGCTGCTAATCTATGCGAGTAAGCGAACCAGGCTCGGCCGCATCGACATGGCGAGAATCATCGATCAACGGATAAGTCATGAGAACCACGCACATCGAAAAACATCGCACCGATCGCATCGGCTGGCTGCGCGCGGCTGTGCTCGGCGCCAACGATGGCATCGTTTCCACCGCCAGTCTGGTCGTCGGCGTGGCGGCGGCGCATGCCGCGAGCAGCGAAGTTCTCGTCGCAGGCGTGGCCGGCCTGGTCGCGGGGGCGATGTCGATGGCCGCCGGCGAGTATGTGTCCGTCAGTTCGCAGGCCGATACGGAGCGGGCCGACATGGCTCGGGAACGTAAGGAACTCGCCGCGGATAGCGCCTTCGAGCATGAGGAATTGGCCGCCATCTATGTCAAACGCGGACTCGACGACGCGCTCGCGAAGCAGGTAGCGAAACAATTGATGGCTCACGATGCCTTGGCCGCACACTCGCGCGACGAGTTGGGCATCTCGGAGGTGACGACGGCCCGCCCCATTCAGGCGGCTTTCGCTTCGGCCGGAACCTTTGCATTGGGTGCCGCGATGCCATTGGCGACCGTGCTGATCGCTCCCGCGGCCGAGTTGATCCCTGTGGTGATTGCGACTTCGCTCATGTTCCTGGCACTCCTCGGAGGATTTGGCGCCTACGCGGGCGGCGCGCCGGTGGTGAAAGCCGCCCTGCGAGTAACTTTTTGGGGCGCATTTGCCATGGCGCTCACGGCCGGCGTCGGCG
>JALHLM010000473.1 GCA_022844585.1 Pirellulales bacterium
TGCTCTTCCGATCTATACAGGTAGAATTCCCCCATCAGCGCCCCGAGGGAACCCTGCTTCTCGGCCGCGCGCATGAACTCGTCGAGGTTGGCGAAGGCGTCGAAGACGATGTACAGCCCCGTCAGACTGACGAAGCAGATCACGAACGACTGCAGGAACTGCCAGAGCAGATAGCGATCCATAATCGCCGGCCCGCGCAGCCCGGAGCGCGGTTGCTCCGCCGGTCGATCCAACACAATCGTGGTCATGCAAACTCCGTTTCGCCCGAACGCCCTAACTTGCCACGGCGGGATTATCCGCGACAAGGGCGTTTTCACGCCAGACCAGTCGGTAACCGGCGGAGCGGAGGGACCAGAAAAAGCATATTTGCGCAGCAAACAGCGGCACGGGGAACTGCAAAAAAGACGCCAAATTCGCCGTCCCTGATTCACCGAACAGAAAGTACGCAATTGCCCATGTCGAGACCGCAATGAGCGCCAGGCAAAGCAGAATCGAGAGCCAGGGCGCTTTGCTTAGGAGAACCGACCAAGCCGCCATCCCTGCCGATACGCCAGAAGGCAATCCCAAAAGCGCAATGGCAAACATGAATCTAACTCGCGATTCCCAATCGTCAGCTAGCTCAAGCGAGGCAACGCATGCGAAACCAATGATCGCAGCACAGACAAAAGTAAAGACAAACAGCTCGCCAATGCTAAATCGAATTCGGTAGATCGCACTCTGGTTGCTCGATCGATCGAAGGGACGCAGTGAAAATCGCTTATACATGAACCAGCCAGCGATCAAATATGCTCCACAGATTGTCCCGAGAATTCCAGGTAGAAACCCAAGCAACACGACTTCCCAACGAGTCATGGCCGGAAGAAGCAGCTGAAAGTAAGCATGTTCGGCCAAGATGAATAGTGCGGAACCGATGACACTGGCGCAACGCAGCCATTTCCTTGCTGAAGAGATGGCAGACCAGATGACGACCGTGGAAAGCAACGCTGTCTCTGAGATGCCCTTCGCCTCGGACGCAGTCTCATAGCCGATATACGGAGCGTATTTCGCCCAACGTGAGGCGGCGACACCGGAAACAAGGATGATCCCGGTGTAGAGCAGCAGCAGAATCGCCGTCCGCTTGGGCATGACTCACTCGCAGAGGGGTGAGCCGCCATTCTAGGCAAACTGGTAAACTGAGTCACCGCGGAATCGCCGGTCGTTCTATGCGGCCCGGCGTACTGGCACCGTGGCTGCCCGGAGGCGTTGCAGGTCGCCGGAGACGAGTTGTACGACCGCTTCCACCGAGTGGGACAGCAGCGTGTCGAAGGCCCAGTCGCCGAGATCGTGGTTGACTTGGATCACGCGGCGCAGCTCTTTGCGCAGGACCGCGGCAGCCTGGACGCGGACGTAGCCGTTCGATTCCGCGCGGCTCATGCCGAGGGCCGTGCCGCGGGATTTGGTCAGCACCTGGTGATGGTGCGACCGGGCCACGGTGTGGGCCAGCTTGATCAACTGTGCCGTACTGGGACGGGTGGTGAAGAAATGATACCAGGCCATTGCCGTGGGCGTCCTTTCCACAAGACATGCGGTGCCAAGCCAGCATAGGACATCGAATCAGCAACGGCCGATTCTTCAACGGCGCGACGCCAGCCGGTCAAGTCGCGTTAACTTGGCGAAGCCGGGCGATCTGCGGCCGCTTGCCGCCTCTTACACTAGCCCGACGCGCAAGCGAGGGGGAGTAAACGTCGAACATCGCGCGGCGATTACTCCCCCTCGCTTGCGCGTCGGGCTAGTGTAGTTCACTCTGCAGCTTCCACCGTCGTGGGTGATGGCTGCACCGTCCATTTGGCCACCTGCCAGGCCAGCACGAGCGAGAGCCAGAGAATCGCGTAGACCGCCCACACGAAGTAGCCCATTTGGTCGAAGAGCACGCGGACGCCCACGCCCCCGCGGATGGGATCTTCCAGCCAGCGGGCGTAGCTGGCGAACATGCTGATCACGACGACCGTCATCGACCCGGCGTAGGCCGCCGGCACCGCCAGCGAGAGATAGACCAACCGGCGACGCACTTCCCGCACGCCGGCCGCATCGAGGCTCTGCACGCCCAAGTACCAGGTGCCGAGCACGTATAAGAGCGACACGAGGGCAGTGAAGTTCTGCAGCGATTCGGGCAGAAAGTCGGCCACCAACTTGGTTAGCCCGGCCGCGATGGCGAAATACGCGGTCAAGGAAGCGATATCGGTCACCGTGAACTGGGCGAACGTCCGCCGCCCCTTGCCGGCGCGAAAGACGGGTCGCAACAACACCCGGCGCGCGAAGATCGGCGTGGCGCACATCAGGATCATCCCCAGGATAAAGAACCAGAGGTGCGGAATTTTTTGCAGTGCGGACAACGGGGATCTCCGTGCGGCGAGCCGCTGGGACGGGGTTCACAGGTAGACTATGGTACTCGGCGGACGCCCGAGCGCCGCGTCCCCCCAAGCAAACATTGATTGTCCGTAGCCGACGTTTTCCCCAGCGACCGCCCCTATGCCCGCACTCCCGACCGAGCACGAGATCGAGATCCGCGTCCGTTACCAGGAGACCGACGCGATGGGCGTGTTGCATCACGCCAACTACCTCACCTACTTCGAGATGGGCCGCATCGAGCTGCTCCGCGCCGGCGGTTTCAGCTACCGCGAAATGGAAGCCACGGGGCTGTTGATGGTGGTCGTCAAAGTCGAGGTGAAATATCGCCTCCCGGCGCGATACGACGACCTCTTGCGCCTGCGCACGACAGTCACCAAGGTCTCGGCCGCGAAGGTGGAACACGCCTACGAGTTGTTGCGCGGCGAAGATCTCCTCGCCCAGGGCGCCAGTACGCTCGCCTGCGTCGATCGCAGCGGCGTCGTGCAACGCATTCCGGATTGGATGCGCTAAAGGGGTTCGCGTACAAATTGATGTGGGGTGCCACTGGCGGCTTGTCCGCCAGTGCTGGACTTGGGTCCGCCATCGAAACCAAACTCGCACTGGCGGACGAGCCGCCAGTGGCACCCATCACTTAGTCTGTTCTGCGACCGCACTTCACAGCGATCATTCACCGTGATCTCCCCCGGCAGGCGGGTGATTTGGCGTTCGGGCAAGGGATTCCTGCGCGAAGCGCCATCAGCGCGCTTGCAATTGCGCGCAGGAATTCTTATAGCAATGGGTAGTGCGGCGCGTACTCTTCTTAATTAGGAGCCGTAACCATGAAGCCGATCGCTTTTCTGCTCGTCGCGCTTTGCGCTACCGAGACCCAGGCGGCGGTGATTCATATCAAGCCGTCGCTCGTCACTGTCTTCGACTCCGCGTTTAACGACGTCACATCAATCGCGGTGGAATTCAATGCAAACGGCAAGGCGCGGTTGCGCCCCGCTGCTGAACTATACACGCTGCAGATCGATTTTTCGTTTACGATTGCTGATCTACGCGACGGGGAACTTGGCTTCGGCAATGCGGCGTTCAATGTCCATATGACGAACAGTTTGACCCAGTCTTCGGTCGCTCCAGGTTGGAATCCCGATTCAGGTAGGACGATTGACATTAACCCACATTATAGCGTGGGTTTGTGGGCAGATAACGGTGACTACGGGATCGCGGGCGACTTGCAAAGCATCGTTGTGGGAACTGATCCACGCGATTTCCTCCCCGTGGGCCGAGATCCGCGCCGCGTGCTGGGTAGGAACGGCTACGAGTACTTCGGCAATGTATTCATCGAGCTATCGGGCACTCACGGCACGATCGGAAGTCTTTCCGTTGAAGGCGACGGCGGCAGCGTGTACGACGCCAACAACAAACTAGTCGACGCCGGCGTGACAGTGACGGGCGGGTCGATTGACTTTTTGGTGGGCGTGCCGGAGCCGTCGAGCTTCGTCTTGTTGGGGCTGGGCGGCGTGTTGCTGGGAGCCTACGGCACTCGTGTCAGACGTTCGCGATCTAACAGCAACGGTCGGAGTGCGCTCGACAATTAAGTAGGAGCCCTGCGATGAAATGGATCGTTTTCACGTTAGTCGCTTTCTCTGCCTGCTCAGCCCAGGCGGCTGTGATCCATATCAAGCCGTCGCTAGTCACGGTGTTCGACTCCGCGTTTAACGACGTCACGTCCACCGCCGTCGACTTCAATGCAAATGGAAAGGTACGACTCCGACCCAGCGTGGAACCGTACACGATGCAGGTTAATTTCACGTTCACCATCGCCGACCTACGGGAGGGACAGCTTGGCTTCGGAAATGCGGCGTTCAATATCGATCTGGCGAGAGACTTGATCCAATCGACCGTTGTTCCCGGATGGCAACCCGATATCGATTTGTCCGAAAACAATGGATTTCCTCCCGGCGGCTTTTGGAATAAGTGGGCCGACAACGGCGACTACGGTATTGCCGGCGACCTACATGGCATCGTCGTGGGGACGGATCCGCCCGACTTTGGACCGATTGGCGTTGACCCACGTCGCGAGTTCGGTCAGCACGGCGATGAATTCTTCGGCAACGTATACGTCGAGCTATCGGGCACTCACGGCACGGTGGGCAGCTTCTCCGTCGAAGGCGATGGCGGCAGCTACTACAACGCCAACAACAAACTCGTGGACGCCGGGGTGACGGTGACCGGTGGGGCGATTGATTTTTTGGTGGGCGTGCCGGAGCCGTCGAGCTTCGTCTTGTTGGGGCTGGGCGGCGTGTTGCTTGCCGGTTTCGTCGCAACAATTCGCGGCCGAGATCGGCGAATCTTTGACCATTGAACAGGAGCTATGAGATGAGATTGATGGTGTTCGCTGTCATCG
>JALHLM010000474.1:0-2569 GCA_022844585.1 Pirellulales bacterium
ACCGCATGCTGGCCCTCTCCGCCGACGGTCGGCGGGCGGCGACGAAGTTCAACGGCATACTGACCCTTTGGAACGTCGATAATCCGCCCGCAGTCGATGGCGTGCCGACCGCCACCGTGATCCGCCGCTTCGAGCCGAAGTGGGGGCAGAGCATGCTGTACTCCGTTCAGATCGAGTTCACCCTCGACGGCAAGAGCTTTCTGCTGCCCGGCAACTACACGGACGATAAGCGGTCGCGATTGCTAAACTCCGCAACGGGCGAGGAACGGTCCGTCTTCACGCAGGGCTTGTTCGCTTCGGACGGCGGATGGTTCGTTCGGCACGAGCCCGATCAGGGATTCATCCTCCGCAGTGCGGACGACGGGCGGATCCTGAACCGCGCCGGCGGCGAGAAGCTGCGGATGGGCAAGCTGGAACTGGCGCCGAACGACCGGTTCGTCGGCGGCCCAATTCACGCGGGCGGCAAGAGTCCTGAGGGCGCCATCGTCTGGGACCTCGTCGAAAAGAAGGCCCTGGTGTCGATCGAGCCGCACGAGATGACCAGCAACTTCGTGTTCGACGCCGCGAGCCGGCGGTTCGCATGCGGCACGTTCGACGGCTCAGTGATCTTTGGAGACTTGGAGACTGGCAAGACAATCGTCTCCCGCGGGCACGACGACTACGTAACCGTGGTCGCCATCACCCACGACGGACGCCGCGTCGTCTCCACCTCTCCGGACGGGACGGTCCGCTTCTGGGATGCCCACTCCGGACTCGAATTGTTGACATTCGTGAAACCAAATCCTGACAGCCGCTACCCGATTCGCTCCCTCGAGTTCGACCCGCACGACCACTGGCTGGCGACCCAAGGACCTCCATTGGCCTTGTGGGACGGCCGCCCCGTCGAGTAAACGAAGCAACTTGCAGTCATGAGCGTCGCCCCTCAACTATCGCTAAGCCAACAAAGGACACCTGACGACACAATGGCATTAGTCCGATAAGGCATCTCGCAACGCCGCTAGGGCCCTGACCCACAACATGCGGACCGCTCCGACGGAGCGTCCCATTCGCTCAGCGATCTGTTCGTGCGAGAGATCCTCAATGTTCCGTAGCAGGATCACCTGGCGATAGTCGTCGGGCAGGCGCTCCAGCACTTCCGCCAGTTGCAGCCGTTGCTCTGTGGCAACGGCTTGACCGCTGGGTGATGCGTCACGCGCCGGCAACAGCGCGTCGAGCCGCTGGGCCGATTGATGCAGTGTGTGCTCGATCGAGACCTCGCGGGCCACGTCGCGCTTCTGCGTGCCGGCATAGTGCCGGGCCAGATGCGCGAGTTGATGAGCGAGAATCTGCCGCAGCCAGGCCAGTCGCTGGGGCTCCTCGTCGCCGCGGAAGTTCTCCCAGCCTTTCCAGGCTTCCATCAGAGTCTGCTGCACTGCATCGGAAGCATCAAACTTGCCGGCAAAGCGACTGTCGATCTCGTTGCGAGCCAGCAGCCGCAACCAGGCTTCATACTTCAGCAGCCATTGCGTGCGGGCATCGTCCCCTGGCAAGGCGTTGGTCGGTGGCGGCGAGTCAAATGCCATATCAGTCATCATCGCAAGATCAGTCCTTGGCCGCCGCGGGCGTCGGCCTTTTCCATCGTCGCCAGAATGCCAGTGCCGCGAGTTGCAGCGGAACGAATACGATCATCAGATACGAGGTCAAAAGCCCGCCCACGAACCAGATCAAATACCAGTAGCGCCAATCGTAACTTTCCTCCGGCAACAGGGGATTCTCCCGGTTTGCGAAATACAAGACGAGCATCGTGGCGATTATGCTTACTAACACGCTGAGCGCCAGCCATACCGCGGTGCGCCGCCATTTCCGTTGAATCGACCACCAGACTAACAGGCAACAACTGATCACGACGGGCGCCAGGGCCAGCCCCATCAGCAGTTTGCTCGACAGCCGTTGTTCGTTGGTATGGATCGGCGACTTGACCAGGGCAGCGGTAAGGAACAACCCAGCCACGACAGGGAGCCACAGCAGGGTCTGCAGTGTAAACCTCCGCTTCCAGACCAGCAAAACCAAATAACCTGCCGGGAGGACAATCAGGAGAGCACTCAGCAGCAGCGACCAGCCAACCGTCAGTGCCATTTTGCTCACCCTATCTTGGCGGTCGACCCAGGGCAGGTCGCGCTCCCAGCGGTGGTCGGCCGCGAGCGGCCTGAGCGCTATCTTTGCCGGTTCACTGGCAGCCTGGCGGCAGCGGGCGACTGAGCCGTAGGCGTAATAGACGTGCGGCGGCACTGTCCCGCCGGCAGCCAGCAGCGCGATCTGTTGTGGCACCATGAAAACACCGTCGCGGGGATCGCGCGGAATTGGCCCGGGGCACGACCAGACGACGCGGCCATCGGCGGCGCTAAGTCCCAGGACGCTGTTGTCGGTGCCATCGTCGAGAACGACGACGATGGGAGACTGGCCCTGAGGACCGGGAACGATCTGCAGAATCCGTTGCTGTCCGCCGTTTCCCAGCGGATGCTTCCAAAGCGGCTTATCCAACTGGTTCGCTGGCGCTAGGCACACTCCCTCGGAAGTCAGAAACGCCACC
>JALHLM010000474.1:2579-4759 GCA_022844585.1 Pirellulales bacterium
GCCCAAACGCCTGAATGCAGAGATTCACGCTGCACGGACTCCTCGTGTTTTTCGCCGTCGGGTTCCAGCACGATCAATTTCGATTCGTCCCCCAGAATCATCGCCACTCGCCGTCGATCACCCACTCGCAAAACGCGGGGGCGAAGCAGCGCGGCTTTGCTGATGCCTGTCGGCTGCCGAAAGTAACCCAGCGGCACATCGCTAGATACGGTCCATCGCTCGCGGCCGTCCTTTCCTTCCAGGGCAACCACTCGATAGGTAGGCTGTCGCGGCCGCGCCGGAGTACTGGTGACCTGGACTTCCAAGCCGACGAACTCGACCTGGCCGTCTCCATCCAGATCGACGGCGGTCGGCGGCATCCACTCGGCCAGCGACTGCTGTTGATTGGAATCGGCCGGATAAGGGCGGGACCACAGCGTCTCGCCGTCCATTCCGCTCAGCACGCGCGTGGCCATGTAGGTGCCATCAGGCAACGCACTGGGCAACAGTTCGGGGACCAGCACATCCTGCACGCCGTCGCCATTGGCGTCGCTCAGGCACAAAGGTGGCAACATGCCGTCGGTAGCGATTCGATTGCCAGGTTTTTGACCGCTGTAGGCCGGGCTGAGCGGTTGGGACCAGCGGAGTTTGCCCGTATCCCCCGACATCACAAACAACCAAAGCTGCGCTTCCTGCGATGAAAATGAATTGCGCTCCGGAAAACCGTGATCGATCATCGACAGCCAGAGCACTTCCAAGCGACCGTCGCCGTCCAAGTCGTGAGCTAAGACTTGACCACTGCTGACCCTGTGAGCCGTGACTTCGCTTGCACTCCACAGCAGCCGGCCCGTCTTGCCGGAGAGAGCAAAGAACTTCTCGCTGGCCACGAAGTAACTCGTCGCTTCACTCCAACCCAACAGGTCTTCGATGCCATCGCCGTTCAGGTCGCTGCCAGCCGGATGCAGGCGAGATTCAGGTCGGAACACACTCGGCGGCGACACCCAAAGCTGCTTCCCAGTCGCCCCGCTGGTGGCCGTATAGGTCGCGAAATCAACGCGGAGCAGATCGCGGATGCCGTCGCCGTCGAAATCGGCCGCAGGCTCGCCGAGCGAGTCCAGGCGTTGCCATTTCTCACGAGCCACGCCGCGAATGCAATGCAGTTTGCCGCCCTGGTCCAAGGCCGTGGGAACTTTGGAGTCATAAACGAGTAGATCCTCTACACCATCGGCATCGACATCGGCAGGACGAACGGAAGTGATGCCCTGCCCGGCGCGCTCCAGCCGTCCGTCGCCCGCGGCGAACGTCCAGATGTACGACGCCCGGCTGCCTGGTTCCTCGTCGACAAGCTGCACCACCAACTGCGGCTCGCCATCCTGGCCGGTCTGCCACCACTGCGGCGGCTGGATTTGAAAGCTACGGCTGCTGTTGCTGCTCGGTAGTGGCGCCTGCGAACTGTGCCACAGGGTCGCGCCGCTGCGGCCCGACAGCGCATCGACATGGACGCGGTGGTCAACCCCTTCGAGAGTGATCACATACAACTCGCGCTGACCGTCGCCATCGATATCCGGCCCGGCCAGGCAATGATCGATCTGACTATCCATCGTCACGAGGCGGCGTTTCCACAGCGTCTGACCCGAGTCGCCTGCCAGCACCGACATGATCCCCCAGGGGACTTTGCCGCCGAATCTGGCCCGCAGACTTCCTTGCTCGGTAGGAACAATAATCTCGCTCTTGCCGTCGCCATTGAGGTCGGCCAGCAGTGGCCACTCCGGCGCCGGGACCGACCAGGCAGCCATCTGCGGCCAGCGCGCATCAAGCTTCTCCGACCACAGGACCTTGCCCTGTTCCAGTGACCACACATGCAACCTAGCTGCCGCTGTGCCACGTCCCGCTCCCGCGATGGGTTCCAAGACGACGAGTTCGCTCGACCCATCGCCGGCGACGTCGCCCCACTGGCAGTCACGTCCCGGCCGGGCCGACAAGTCGACAGGTTCGCCAGGCTTCCCGTTGGCCGGATCGAGAGTTATCAGGCGAGTGCCCGCCACAATGGCCAATGATTTCTTTCCGGCCCTTGTGATCAGTTTCGTGGCGGCGGGGCGATACGCGTGCGCGCCTGTTCGTTCCCGTTGACCTGGCTCGCGCCAGTGATGGCGACCGTCGCTCATGCTGTTGCCGCCGCTGCTCCTGGAGCTTCGACCGGG
>JALHLM010000475.1 GCA_022844585.1 Pirellulales bacterium
GAGCATCGCTTAGGTTTGGAAACGCCGCTGGGCCCCGACGCGCTGCTGCTGGCGCGGCTCCGCGGAGTCGAGGAGATGTCACGGCTATTTCATTTCAAACTGGACCTGCTCTCCGATGACGACGGGCTGCCGGCCCAGGGCATCGTCGGTAAGAACGTCACGTTTCGGGCCGACAATCCCGACGGCTCGCCAAGGTTCTTCAATGGCTTCGTAAATCGCTTCACCTATTGCGGCCGCGGCGACCGGTTGAGCGTGTACCGCGCCGAAGTCGTGCCCTGGCTCTGGTTCCTGACCCGTACGACCGATTGCCGCATCTTCCAGGGCAAGACGGTGCCGGACATCGTCAAGCAAATCTTCAGCGATCTGGGCTTCACGCACTTCAAGTTCGATGTGCAAGGCAATCATCCCACCTGGGACTATTGCGTGCAGTACCGCGAGAGCGACTTTCAGTTTGTCTCGCGATTACTGGAAGAAGAAGGCATCTTCTACTACTTCCAGCATGAGAACGGCAAGCACACGTTGATGCTGGGCGACCACAAGGACGCCTTTAAGGACGCCAAGGACAAAGACGTCGAGTTCCGCGCCAAGCTCACCGAAGGCAACGTCACCGATCACATTTGGCGTTGGGAACATCAATACGAGTTCCGCACCGGCAAGTGGGCGCAGACCGACTACGACTTCGAAACGCCGACCACGAGCTTGATGTCGAACGCGTCCAGCGTCGTCAAGCTCGATGGCAACTCGAAATACGAGCAGTACGAATATCCCGGCGGCTACGAAGTCCGCGCCGACGGCGACGCGTCCGTCAAGGTGCGGATGGAGGAGGAAGAGGTCGCCTACGACACTGTGAGCGGCGAGGGGCAGTGCCGCTCCTTTTCACCTGGCGGGAAGTTCAAGCTGGTGGGACACCATTCGTCGCGCGAACAGGGCAAGGGCTACGTGTTGACCCGCGTGGTGCATTCCGCGCAGAGCGAGGCAAGCTACGGCAACGACGCGTCGAGCGAGATCGAACCCTATCACAACGAGTTCGAGTGCATCCCGGATAGCGTCGCGTTCCGCCCGGAGCGGCGGACGGAAAAGCCGCTGATCCAGAGCGTGCAAACCGCGGTGGTGACCGGCCCCTCGGGCGAGGAAATCTTCACCGACAAATACGGTCGCGTGAAGGTGCAGTTCCATTGGGACCGCGAAGGTCAAAAGGACGACAAGACGACTTGCTGGATGCGCGTTTCCCAGGTCCACGCCGGCAAGAATTTCGGCGGCATTGATATTCCCCGCGTCGGCGAGGAGGTGATCGTCTCGTTCGTCGACGGCGATCCGGACCGCCCGCTGATCACGGGCCGCGTCTACAACGCCGGAAACATGCCGCCGTATAACCTCGACGGCCCGGACAACACGAAGAACAAAGTCATCTCCGGCATGAAGTCGAAGACCTATAAGGGCTCCGGCTACAATGAATTCATCATGGACGATACGCCGGGCAAGGAATTGATCCGCGTCCATGGACAGTACGATATGGACACGACGATCGAGCACGACCTGCGTGAAAAAGTGCGGAACAACCGCACCCGCAGCGTGTCCGTCAACGAAACGATCTCGATCGGCGTGAATCGTACGGAGACCGTCGGCAAGAATGAGTCGTTGACGGTCGGCGAGAACCGCGAACAAACCATCGGCATGAATGACACGCTGACCGTGGGATTGATCCGCACGCATGTCGTCGGCGTGAATGATTCCATCACTGTTGGCGCCGCGCAAGAGATCACCGTGGGCGGCCTCCGGGCCGTGACCGTCGGCGGCGCGATGAACTATGCGGTTGGCGGCGCGATGGCGATCGCCGTCGGCGGTGCCATGGAAGAAGCCATCGGTGGCAAATACGAACTGGCCGTCGGCGACGACATGACCGCGTCGATCAAGAAGAAACTGAAGATCGACGCCGGCGATGAAATCGAAATCGTGACTGGCGCGGCGAGCATCGTCATGAAGAAGGATGGTAAGATCGAAATCTCCGGCACCGACGTCACGATGAAAGCCGGCGGCGGCAAAGTGAATATCGACGCCGGCGGCATCATCACGATCAAAGGCCCGATGGTCAAGATTAACACGTAGCAGACAGTTGAATTACGATCACTAGCCCATAGCGCACTGTCAGCGAAAACTTTCGACACGAGGATACGGCCATGAGCGGACAACCAGCGGCGAGAATCGGCGATACCATCGCTTGCGCCGTGCCTCAAACGACGCCCGCCGCGCTGCCGCACGCGCCGCCTCCCGGTCTGCCGATCATCCCTCCGGGAGCGATCCAGGTCGTGATCGGTGGCAAGCCCGCCGCGCGGATGGGCGATCAGAGCATTTGCGTCGGCCCCGCGCCGTTGCCGAATCCAATTCTGAAAGGCGCCTTTCCGGTGCCGATTTCCGGCATGCCGGCGGCGCGGCTTACCGATCAGGGGACGCACCCCGGCTCGGTGATCATGCCGCCGTGCTGCCCGACGGTGTTGATTGGTTTGTCCGGGACCGCGGGGAATGTGCGCGCTGGAACTCAAGCCTGCCAGGCCGCGGCCGCTGGACGTGCGTCGGGTACGACCGCCCAGAGCACGGGGAATTGCGGGATCGAGTCCTCGCGCCAAGTAATCAATCACGCCAATGGTTCGGCAGTCACCGAGGGGGGGCTCTTAGGCACCGCTCAAGCCAACGGCTTTGCCAACCCCACCGGGGGCAGCACGGCGACGCAGCAAGCCAATCTGCTGACGTCTCAAGGCGTGCCGGCCTCGACGGGAGCGGCGAATCTCGGCAACACGGCGTTGGCCCTGTCGCAGGGCCGAGGAGTCGTAGCGAATCTCGACGCCGCCGCGCTTTGGCCGACGACGCACGGCATCAATCAAGCGCCGGGCGCCTGGCATGCCGTCACGGTGACGGGAGCGACGT
Organism: Pirellulales bacterium; assembly: GCA_022844585.1. GTDB lineage: Bacteria > Planctomycetota > Planctomycetia > Pirellulales > JALHLM01 > JALHLM01. The sequence continues at coordinate 2,923 of JALHLM010000475.1, forward strand.
TTGACGATGCGGGAAACATGACCAGCGTCACCATCAACGACACCGGACCCAGCGGCGGACCGAATTGCGGGATCGTGGTGCCCGCCAACGTCTTCAACAACGCCATGGCCGCCAGACCTGATAACTCCATCGCGTTGGTGACGACAAACAATCCGATATGGTAAGCCGCGGCATAAACCACCGCCGCTGGAAATCCCTGGCACCGGTCTGCCTGATCGGTTGTTTGCTGCTGGTGGCGTGTGGCAGGCAACCGGAACGAGAATCGGATCGAACAGAACCTGCTTCGTCGATCAGCGATCAGACGATCGTTCCGGGACCAGATCCCACGGACAATCAAATCAGCACAACGAAAGTTGCGCCCGAATCCAACGCCAACGAGGCCGCCATGACTTGCGACGAGGTCTACAAGAAGGCGCAGTTTCAACTGCTCTCGACGATGGGGGACGGCTATCGCCATTCCCTGCCGGTGCCCCTGTTGAGAGACGGCGCGGTGACTTGGGCGATCTTGCTTTGTCCGGTCAGGCTAGGCGGCCCCGACGGCGCCGAGTTGAAGCCGCCGACGTACTTGGCGACGTTTCGCGCTACGGATGGCGAACTCGATGTCATGAACGCGGTCACGCCTCAGCATTTCGCGCAAGGCGACGCGCCCGACAAGCCGCTCGGCGCATTTCTGCTGCCGGACGGCATGACGTACGACGATTACCTGCGCCTTCGCCGGGAAATGTTCGACGCGGCGGACGTCGTGGTTCCAGAATATCTGCGCAAGGCATCGCGCCCCTCGGATGACGTGCGCCAGGCGGCGCGTCGTTTCAAGGCGAACTTTCAACAACTGCAAGAGCCGCCCTTGGCGAAGTATTATGCCTCGCTCGGGACGGATTTCTTCGGCTGGATCGATCGCATTCAAAACTAGCGGATGCGCTCGAGTACGACTCAGAACCGCGAAGCTGGTACGTCGCTGCCATCCCGCCGACTATTTGACACCAACATCAAGCGATCTACAAATGTCTGCCAAGCCATCTGAATATATCAGCGTCGCTCATCTTTGCGCGTTGGGAAAAACCTATGTGGCCGGTGCGATGGGGCCCGGCGTTCATCAATCGTTTCCGCTGCCGGTGCTGCTGGAGCGGAAGCTGGCGGTACTGTTCTTATTCTCACGTGCGGAAATCGTGGAGCCCAAGGCCGGCTGCCAGATCTGGCCTCCGCAGCGGCTCGCCTACCTCTGCGCGACGACCGGGAACGTGCTGCAAGTCCGCTCGCTGGACCGCGGGGCGGCGGCCGCGCAGAATTCATCGGAGGCCCCGCTGGGAAGCTGGTTGACTCCTGTGGATCGGATGCAAGACGAATTCCTCACGCTGCAAAGCCAGCTGCTGCAATCCTTGGACGCGGTGTTGCCGGCATTCGCATTGAGTGCCGCGGTAGGTGCGGAGCAACAGCCGGCGTTTCGGTTGCTGCGCGATCGCCTCGTGGGTTTTCTGGAACCCCCGTTGTTGCCGTACTACAAATCCTACGCGGGGCCGTTTCTACAATGGCTCGGAGTGCCGGTCGAGGCGAATGCTGCGCGGTAGTTGCGCGATGGAATGTCGTGTGCTGATCGACGGATCCTGTACCGTATCCGTGCGTTCCGCCGACTCGCCGAGGTATGGCGAGCCTTTCCCCTCAACTTGTTACCCCAACTCTGCCGATAATCCCGGTCGTGCGGGCTTCGGCATAATTTGGGAATCTTTCCCAGCTTGCCGGGCCGCTTCGAATGCAGCCGGGGGGCGACGCATTCCCGTTTGAGGAAGCTTCGTTCCATGCGCGCCGTCTGGCTATTTTTGCTGTTGGGCCTCGCAAGCG
>JALHLM010000476.1 GCA_022844585.1 Pirellulales bacterium
CCGCTCGGCCGAGTGTACCGCGCTCAAGGGCCAACGCGTGGTCGTGGTCTGCCGCCCGCCGGCCGAGATGGAATTCAGCGACGGCGCCGTCGGCAGCAAAGAGCTGGCGATCGCCATCGGCGAATTGCTCGATAACAACGTCAAGAAGATCGAAGTCGTCGATTACCGCGACGTCGATGAATGGACCGACGAACACACCTGGCAGGAATACACCGAGGTCGGCGAAGCGCTCGAAGCGGACATGATCGTGGGCGTCGATCTGGAGACGTTCCACATCTACGCTGGCCAGACGCTCTACCAAGGTACGGCGGCCATCTCGATCACGGTTTACGACATGAACGAGAAGGGCAAGGCGATCTACGAGAAGATGCTGCAGGTGAAGTATCCGCCGAACGCCCCGATCGCCCGAGACAGCAAGCCGCCGCAACAGTTCCGCCGCGAATTCGTCGGCATCCTGGCGCGGCAGGTTGGCAAGCTGTTCTACGACTACGATAATTTCGAAGACTACGCGATCGACAGTAAGGCGCTGTAACAGGTGCGTCACTAGCCCGTAGCGCAAGCGAGGGAGAGTTGACGCCGCTGAAAGTGACAGGATGAAACTCTCAACGACGCAAATGAAAGCACTTTGACGCGACGCAACTGAGAGTGTGATCTCCGGCTGCACGCGATATCAACTCCCCCTCGCTGGCGCTACGGGCTAGTGCAGTTGCTTTTGCCGCTAGCCAATCTTCGGCAGCGTGAATTCGCCGCGGTATTCGCGGGTCAGCAGGGCGTCGGCGTGGGAGTTGTCGACGAACGATTCGCCCTTCAACACCAGTCGGGCGCCTAACGTCAGCGGCGTCTTGGCGAGGTCGACGCCGTGCTCCGCGAGATGCTGCTCCATTCTGGAGAAAGCGTCGACGAATTCCGGTCGCGCGTTGTCGGACTCCAGTCGCGCGCGAATCTCTTCCGGCGTGGCGGTTTGGCCCAGGCGATGGGAGATGTTGGCGACGAGGCAGAGCGACGTCGATTGATGTCCTTCCAGGATATCGCCGTTGAGGTCTTCTTGCTTGCCGCTGCGGACGGCGCGGATAAAGTTGGCGAAGTGGTTTTCGCCTTCCCTTTGGAACGTCTGGATCAACTTGCCGTCGAGGTCGAAGGCCGACGTGCCGGCCACGAAGCCTTGTTCGCACTCCACGATCCAGCCTTCGTCGAGATCGGGACGGTATTGTGCTGTCTTCAGATTGCGAGTTTCCTGCACGATGGCAAAATCGTCGAACCCATGCACGGTGATCTGCGTGTTGGGCGTTTCTCCGGCGTCATTGAAGCCAAAGCGTCCGCCGACGCTTTGCACCCAAATGCCGAGCCCACCGGCGCCGCCGGTCAGGAAGCGGCAGGCGTCGACCTGATGAATGTTGTTGTTGGCGATCTCGCCGTTACCGGTGTTCCAGTACCAGTGCCAATCGTAGTGCAGGTTCGGGCGCGTGAGCGGTTCGTCTTGCGCGGGGCCGAGCCAGAGGTTGTAATCGACTTGCTTCGGCGGTTGATATGCGCCGGGCTTGCCAATCGTCTCGCGCTCGCGGTAAACGATGCTCCGCGCGAGCTTGATCTTGCCGAGCTTGCCGGCCTGGAGGTATTCGGCGGCAGCGCGGAGATCGCCGCTGGAACGGCGCTGGGTGCCGGCCTGGCAGAGACGGTGATGATGTCGCGCGGCTTCGACCATGCGGCGGCCTTCGACGACGTTGTGGCAGACCGGCTTTTCGCAATAGACGTGCTTGCCGGATTCAATCGCCCAGATCGTGGCAAGCGCATGCCAGTGGTTGGGCGTGGCGATGGAGACGGTATCAACGGTCTTGTCGTCGAACACCTTGCGCATGTCGGCCACGGCTTCCGGCGCGCGGCCCTGCTTGTCGATAACGCGTTGCTTACTCTTGGCGAGAATCTCCGCGTCCGGATCGCAGATGTAGGCGATCTCCACGCCGGGGATGTTCATGAATTCGTCGAGGTGATCGCGCCCGCGGTTGCGGAGGCCGATCACGGCGTGACGAATCACGTCGTTCGCGCTCTTGGAATTGCCCTGTGCCCGCAAGGGGATCGGAGTCAGCCCGGCGGCGGCCACTGCGGCGGCGGCCAACATCGATTCTTCCAAGAACTGCCGACGCGTGGACCGGGACATGGAACGGCTCCTCGAGTGCAACCAGCGTGGGGACGTGAACGCGATGGCACCTAGTATCGCGAGCCAGGCCGGGAATGGCAACCATCGCAGCAGCCGTTGCAGGAAGTGAGCCAGGTGGTTTACGCGCCCGGCAATGGGCATGTTATACTGTCCATCCTGCCAGTGCATTCGTGACCACTCGCCCACCCGTTTCCAGGTACGCCCATCGCCATGTCCAATTATCCCAGCGCCACGACCGTATCTCCCACGCGACGTCAATTCCTCGGGACCACGGCCAAGACCTTCGCCTTGGGAGCGTTGGGGGCTTCGGCCCTGCGGTCCCCGCGCGCCGCGCGGGCGTTCGCCAGCGTCAATGACCAGATCACCGTCGGCGCGATTGGCGTCGGCGGTCGGGCGAGTTTGCTGCTGGAGCAGTTGCCGGAATCGGCGCGGATCGTGGCGCTCAGCGATTGCAACGTGCCGCGGGCCGAGGCATTCAAAGCGAAACAGCATGGCGACTGGCCGGTCTACCAGGACTACCGAAGAATTCTCGATCGCCAGGACATCGACGCGGTGATCGTCGCGACGGGCGAGTTCCAGCGCGTGGTGCCGTGCATTCGCGCCTGCCAGGCCGGCAAGGACGTGTACGCGGAAAAGCCGCTCACGCTGTACGTCAAGGAAGGCCGGGCGTTGGTGGATGCGGTGCGCCTGCACAAGCGCGTGCTCCAGGTCGGTTCGCAGCAACGGTCGATGGAAATGAATCGCGTCGCCTGCGAATTGGTCCGTAGCGGCGGGTTGGGCAAAGTGTTGGAAGTCCGCGCGATCAACTACGGCGGCGCCGAGGCCTCGCCCGTAGGCGGATTGCCGGGCTCGCCGGCGCCGGAAGGGCTCGATTGGAACATGTGGCTCAATCAGGCCGCGGAGCGCCCGTTCAACCAGGATTGGATGGGCTGGATGCGCTGGCGCGACTTCGCCGGCGGCGAGATGACCAACTGGGGCGCGCACGGCGTCGATCAGATTCAATGGGCGCTCGGCATGGACGACACCGGCCCCGCGGAATTGCGTCCGCTCACCGAAGGCCCGAACGGCCAGGTTTCGATGCGCTATGCCAACGGCGTCGAGGTGAACTTTGTGATCGAACCGGGGCGCGGCCCGATGGGGGGCGCGGTGTTTATCTGCGAGAAGGGGAAGCTCGAAATCAATCGCAACAAGTTTGCGTCGAACCCGCCGGAAATCGCCAAGGAACTGGAAGCGAAGCTCGACGTGGTCGAGGAGGAGCGCAAATGGAGCGACGAGCTCGCGCTCTGGCAAGCAAAGTGGCACATGCAGAACTGGCTCGATTGCATCCGTTCGCGCGAAGTGCCCGTGGCGGACGTGGAAATTGGCCACCGCTCGGTGACGGTCTGCCATTTGGCGAACATCACCCGCGCGATCGGTCGCCCGCTACGCTGGGACGCCGCGAAGGAACAATTCGACGGCGACGAGGAAGCGAACGCGCTCCTGGATCGCCCGCGCCGCAATGGTTTTGAGTTACCGACGGCGTAGAAGTCCTGCCGTCTGTAGCCGCGGCGCGCTGGACGCGGCATCAATAAATGCGCCGATGCCACGGAGATTCTTGAACCACGAAAGACACGAAAAGCACGAACGATTGGGGAAGTAGCGTACAAGCCCGTCGGCCGGCACGTTGCTTGCCTGGCGTTTCTTTCGTGTTTTTCGTGCCTTTCGTGGTTCCCAATAGCCAAGTCCAACGTGCCGAGGTCACAGTCCTCGGCTGCAGCAGACCGGGCCATAACACTGCTACGGCACTTCGTGAACTAAGAGTACGTTGTGGCCGCTGGCGCTAATCGAGCTGCTGGCGATCACGATGATGCGGTCGCCGGAGGTCAAAGCGCCGACGTGACGGCCCCAGGTTTCCACGTGGCGGATCAGGTGCTCGCGGTCGGCGACTGGCGCGCCGGCCAGGGGGATCACGCCCCACATCAGGCACATTTGTCGCAACACCGTGGGCGAATCGCTGACGCCGACCGTGGGAATGAAATTGCGCTGCTTGGCCAACGCGAGCGCTGTTGCGCCCGTGTGACTGGCGACGACCACGAGCTTTGCGCCCAACTCCGTCGCGATATATCCTGCGCCATAGACGACCGCGCGGGTAATCTCCCGCACGCCTTGCGGGGCGATGGCTGGCGCGGGGCCGCGGGTGCGGTGCGCCAGCAACGGTTCGGTCGCGCGGGCGATGCGGTCCATCATTTCGACGGATTCGCGCGGATATTGCCCGGCAGCGGTTTCTCCGGAGAGCATGCAGGCGTCGGCGCCGTCGAGAATGGCGTTCGCCACGTCGGTCGCTTCGGCTCGGGTGGGGCGGAGCGAATGCTGCATGCTGTCGAGCATTTGCGTGGCGATAATGACTGGCTTTTGCCGCCGGTTGCAGGTCTCGACGATTTTTTTCTGCACCACGGCCATGCTGGCCAGATCCATTTCGACGCCCAAATCGCCGCGAGCGACCATCACGCCGTCGGCGGCTTGCACCACGGCGTCCAGCTGTTCGAGAGCTTCCGGCTTTTCGATTTTGGCGATCACCCGGGCCAAGCAGCCTCGCGCCAGCAGCATCGATTTGAGCGATCGC
>JALHLM010000477.1 GCA_022844585.1 Pirellulales bacterium
TGGAACCATCTTGTGTTGAGGAGCAGCAAGGTCATGAAACGCTTGGTCAAATTCGTCGCCGTTCCCGTGGTGCTGATTGCGGTGCTGGCCGCGGCTTCGCCAAGCTCGGCGCAAAACTGGGGGTTCTACGTCAACGGCCCGAACGCCAGCTTTGGCGCCAGTAGCTATGGCTACGGCGGTTATGGCTATGGAGCGCCGGGCTACGGTTACAGAGCGCCCGGCTACGGAGCCTATCGCGGCCGCGGCTTCGTGGGGCTCAACTATCGGCCCAGCGTGCAGGTTTACGCCACGCCGTACTGCGCCCCGCAGCCGTATTGCCTGCCGCCGCCGGTGTATCACCACCATCACGGGCACCATGGTCATGGCCACGGCCGCTGGTAAAAGGGGCCGGATGATCGGCAGCTCAATTGCCTAGCCAATTTACGACACCCGTGCCGCGGAGCATTTCCCGGCGCGGGTGTTGGCGTTTTCCGGCTGAGCGCAAAAAAAACGGCCCGGCGGGTCACAGCTTTCGCTGAACCACACCGGACCGTGCCCTCCTGGGAATATCCTTTAGACGCGCCGCGTCAATGCTGAGTTGACGACAGGGGTGCCGAACGACGCGGCGGCCAAGGATTCCCGCGAACCAGCCGGGCAAGACTGCGGTTCCGGAACGCGTTCCGGAACGAATTCTGGCCGAATCGAAATGTCACGGTGGATGCGGCCAAGTCGACCTACCAAGATCTTTGGTGTGCAGGCCGGCAAAGTGAAAAAAGGCCCCCCTTTTTTCTGTGAGTCCGTCGTGGCGACGACTCACAACCGGTGACAGTAAACGGTATCGGTAGAAACGGTCGTAAGACTTGCGGGAAGTTGACCAGCGAGTTTGCGACGCCCATTTCCGAACTTCGACTCGCGAATTCGCGGGCATATGGCGAACGGGCGTCCCGCTCAATTACAATGAGGGTCCCGCCTTCCGCTCGACGCCGCACCCTTCTTCCCAGGTGATCCGCCTTGTTCGTCCGCTGGCTCACCATCGTTGGAATCCTCTGCATCGTCGCGCCGGTGCGGGGCGAGGCCGAATTGCCGGACGCCGTGCGCCAGGTATTCGAGCGCCGCTGCGTGAGCTGCCATCAGTCGCCGGAAGCCAAGGGTGGTCTGGATTTAACGTCGGCTGGCGGCCTGCGGACCGGTGGTGAGAGCGGTCCGGCAGTCTCGCCGGGGGAAATCGACGGCAGCGTTTTGCTCGACTACGTTACCGGTGACAAGCCGCTGATGCCCAAGCAGGGGGATCGGTTGTCGCCCGAAGAGATCGACGCCCTCCGCGGCTGGATTCGTGATGGCGCGCCGTGGCCTGACGATGTGCGGCTGACCGACCAACGATTTGCCGGGGCGCAGTGGTGGTCGACGTCGCCACTCGTCCGCCCGGCGGTGCCAGAGGCCGACCCGGCGTGGGTGCGCACTCCGGTCGACGCCTTTGTTTGGGCGAAGCAGCGGGAGCTTGGCTTGCATCCCGCATCAGAGGCGGATCGCCGTACGCTCATTCGCCGGCTGAGTTACGACTTGCTCGGCTTGCCGCCGTCGCCGGCGGAGGTCGCGACGTTCGTGGCCGATTCAGCGCCGGACGCGTACGAGCGGCTCGTTGATCGCATGTTGGCATCACCGCACTACGGCGAGCGTTGGGCCCGGCATTGGCTCGACGTGGTCCACTATGGCGATACCCACGGCTACGACAAGGACAAGACGCGACCCAACGCCTGGCCGTATCGCGACTACGTCATCCAGGCGTTCAACGACGACAAGCCCTACGCCCAATTCGTGCGCGAGCAGTTAGCGGGCGACGTGCTGTATCCAGATACGCGCGACGGCATTGTGGCCACTGGATTTATCGCCGCCGGGCCGTTCGACTTTGTCGGGCAGATCGAGGTCGGTGAAGACATCATCGACAAGAAGATCACGCGCAATCTCGATCGCGACGACATGGTCGCCACGGCGATGAACACCTTCGTCAGCACGACGGTTCAATGCGCGCGTTGCCACAACCACAAATTCGATCCCATTCCCCAGGCGGACTATTACTCGTTGCAAGCCGTGTTCGCCGGCGTGGATCGCGCGGATCGCCCCTATCCCAACGATCCCGCGATTTCCGGGCAACGGCAATCGCTCGCAGAGGAAGAGCGCAGGATCGAAGCGGAATTGACCGCAATTGACAAGGAGATCGCCGCGACATCGAGCGAGGAACTACGCGCCATCGAGACCGCGATTGCGACCAGGACAAGTGAACTGACGGCCGTGAATCTGGGCCCGCCTCAGGCCGCACACACGAACGGTTACCACAGCCAGATCGAAGGAGCGAGCGACACCACGAAATGGGTGCAAATTGATCTGGGAGCGGAGAAGCCGATCGATCGGATCTATCTGTTTCCGGCACACGTCGCCTACGGCGGTCACTCTGGACCCGGCTTTGGCTTTCCATGGCGCTTCCGCGTGGAAATCGCGCTCGACGCCGAATTCACTCAGCCGACGCTCGTCAGCGACGAAACGGCGGATGGCGTCCGAGCACCGGGCGACATTCCTTGGCTGATCACACCGCCTGCCGGAACTAGTGCGCGCTACGTGCGCGTGACGGCGTTGAAACTTTGGGAGCGAACCAGCGACTTTATCTTCGCATTGTCCGAGGTCGCGGTGACCTCGGGCGGGGAGAACATCGCGCTGGGTGCGGAAGTGTCCTCACTCGATTCGATCGAAGCATCAGGCGGCTGGGGCCGGGCCTACCTGGTGGACGGTATGTTCGCTGAAACGAGCTTCACGCAAGCCGAGTCGCTCGGAGGCTGGCCGCGGCTCGCAAACCTGGCCGAATCCGCAAGTGACGTGCGCCGGCTACATCGAGACACGGACGCGCTGCGGCAGCAATTGATTCCCGAAGCAGCGAGCCGCCGTCAGGCACACCTTACTCAGGAACTGCAGCGCGTTCGTGATTCCAAAGCACAGCTACCGAACGACCCCGTGGTCTTCGCCGCCGCCACGGATTTCGAACCGCAAGGAAACTTTCATCCGACGAAAGGGAAGCCACGCGCCATTCACGTGCTGGCCCGCGGCAGCGAAGCGTCGCCGCAGGATGAAGCGCCGCCAGGTGCGTTGACTTGCGTGACCGAATTGACGGCGCGTTTTGACGTATCGAGTGCTGACAACGAGGGCCCGCGCCGCGTGGCCTTGGCCGAGTGGATCGCCGATTCGCGCAATCCGTTGACGTGGCGCTCGATCGTGAATCGCGTTTGGCTCTACCATTTCGGGCGTGGCCTGGTCGATACGCCCAACGACTTCGGCCGCATGGGCACGCAGCCGACGCATCCAGAGTTGCTCGATTGGTTGGCCGTGGAGTTTCGCGACAATGGACAATCGCTCAAGGCGCTGCACCGCTTGATCGTTACCAGCGCCGTCTATCGGCAGTCGTCCGCGCATGATGAGGCCTGCGCGGCGATCGACGCGGGCAATCAATACCTCTGGCGGATGAATCGCCGCCGGCTGGAAGCGGAAGCGGTTTATGATGCCGCTCTCGTCGTGGCCGGCAAGCTCGACACGGCGATGTACGGTCCCGGCTTTCAGGCCTTTGCGTTTCGCGACGATCACTCGCCGGAATACAAATACCAGGAACACGACCCGGACGATCCCAAGTCGCACCGCCGGTCGATTTATCGCTTCATCGTGCGGAGCGTCCCGGATCCGTTCATGGAGACGCTGGACTGCGCCGATCCCTCGCTCATCGTCGAAAAGCGGAACGAAACGCTCACGCCGCTCCAGGTCTTGGCGCAACTCAACAACAAGTTCATGGTCCGCATGGCGGAACATTTCGCTCAGCGCGTCTCCCATCGTTCGCCCGTTTTGAGCGAGCAGGTACGCTACGCATTCCACCTCGCGATTGGCCGCGAACCGGACGCCACCGAGCTAACGGAACTGACGGCGTATGCCCAGCAACACGGCCTCGCCAACGCTTGCCGGGCGATTTTGAATCTCAATGAGTTTATGTTTGTGGATTAGGAAGTTGTTCAAATCGTCACACTAGCCCGTAGCGCAAGCGAGGGAGAGTGGACGTCGGACGCCGACGGAGATCAAGCTCTCGGTTGCTATGTCGTATGCAACTGAGCGTTTCATCTCAAACGGTACGCATCGTCAATTCTCCCTCGCTTGCGCTACGGACTGGTATGAGTTACTTCAATCGCCGCGAGTTTCTTTGGCATTCCGGCGGCGGGTTGGGCGGCGTTGCGCTGGCCTGGATGCTGGGCCAGGAGAAGTTGCCCGCGGCGGAGCGTCCCGGCGTGCTCGGCAACGTGTTGCATCATCCGCCGAAGGCCAAGCGCGTCGTGCAGCTCTACATGGCCGGCGCGGCGAGCCAGTGCGATACCTTCGATTACAAGCCGGAACTTATCGCCCGGAACGGGCAGCCGTGGGATCCCGGCGAGGAAGTGAAGCTATTCCAATCGACGCCTGGAAACACAATGGCGTCGCCGTTCGCGTGGAAGCAGTTCGGCGAGTGCGGCAAATGGTTGACGGAGATTGTCTCGCCGCTGGGCGAAGTGGTCGACGAGATGGCTTTCATCCACTCGATGAAATCCAAATCGGCCGTGCATGGCCCGGCGACGTTCATGCAGGCGACGGGTTTCATCCTGACCGGTTTCCCGAGCGTCGGCGCCTGGGTGAGTTACGCGCTCGGCAGTTTGAACGACAATCTGCCGACCTACGTGACGCTGCCCGACCCGC
>JALHLM010000478.1 GCA_022844585.1 Pirellulales bacterium
TCGTGCTAAAAGCGTCCAATCCATCGGCGTCGGAGACGCCTCCCACAGTCGTTGCTGCTAGCGATATTGCTTCCTACCCACCGGTCTCCTCGGTCAAGGTCCAGACCCGCAGTTTGACGTCCTTCATGTCGGAGAGTTCGACTTCCCAACTCTTGTACTCAACATCGGTTACGACAGGCTTGGTGCCGCGAGTCGGTTGTCCGGGATCGGCATAGAGCTTCGCGCCCTTGGGCCAGATGCGCTGGGTGATCCGCTCGGCGTTCAGCGTCGCCTCAAGCGTGATCAGTTGCGGCGATTCACCCTTTTCGGCATGCCGTGGCATGCTGTGCGAAATGCGATACTTACCATCCGCCGTTTGCTGGACAATCAATGCGGACGTCTGAAGGCTCAGCCCTGCAGGAATTGGCTCACCGGCGGGGAATCCGCCAGTGCGCCGCAAATACTCCTCCGCGAGTTTCCCAGTCATTTCGATCCCGATCATCTCACCGGACTTTGGCGTTTCCTTCTCGCCGGCCGCCAAGGCCGCGCCCACCAGCAACACGACCGCCGCGATGGATTTCCCGAGCATGTCTGGTCCCTTTCGAGAAGGAGGTTCGTCCTTGAATCGCCGTTTCCTGGCGACGAAAAGGCTACCGAGATGCTCCTGTGAGGTGAAGGGCAAATGAACTGCGCCGACGTTGCGCCATCCCCCTAAGCCCAGGGGAGGCCCTGAATGACTCGGCCATCTTGCTCAACAAGGGAGCCTCCCCTGGGGGAGAAACCGCCTACTCATACATCCGCGCTGTCTCCCAGGGAAAGCCGGCGCAACTGTTCGGTAGATCAGTGGTTCTGGACTGCTTTCCCTGGGCTTAGGGGCTAGTAGGGGCGTCGAACCGTTCATCGACGCTGATTTCCTCGTTTCCCTGCCGCGCTGGTTTGACGTCGCGATGCGTCAGCCGTACAAAGGAGCGTCTCAGGCGGCCGGGCGGTTCTTTCGCTGGCGGCCTCGGACGAGAGGTCCCTGCAATGGGGATCTGTGAACCGGGTCAGGGTCGAAAGACAGCAGCCCTAAGCATCCATCCACTTGTGTAGTGGACCTCTCGTCGGGGACCGCCGGGTTGGCGCTCGGTGTCCAATTGAGTGCCCGGCGATCTGGAAACGTACGTGGTGGGAATGACGAAGTTCGAAATCTGAATGTCGAATCAAATCCGAATGACTGAATGACGAAGGGCCTGGCGAGCATTACGATTCATTCGACATTTGACCTTAGAATTTGATTCGACATTCAGATTTAGGACTTCGACTTTCGCAGCCCATGGCCGATTCCAGTTCCACGCCCGCTGCTTCCGGTGACGACACGAATTACGTGGTCGTCGCGCGGCGTTATCGGCCGCAGTCGTTTACCGAATTGCTCGGGCAGGACCATGTCGCCAAGGCCCTGGGCGGGGCGATTCATACGAATCGCGTGGGGCATGCCTATCTCTTTACGGGCGCGCGTGGCGTCGGCAAGACGTCGACGGCTCGGATCTTGGCCAAGTGCCTGAATTGCGTGCAGGGGCCGACGACGACTCCTTGCGGCGAATGCGATATCTGCCAGGGCGTTAGTCAGGGCAGCGATGTCGACGTGCTGGAGATCGACGGCGCCAGCAATCGCGGGATCGATGAAATTCGCGAGCTGCGGCAGAACGTCAACGTGCGGCCGAGCCGGGCGCGCTACAAGATCTACATTATCGACGAAGTCCACATGCTCACCACGCAGGCCTTCAACGCGTTGTTGAAGACGCTGGAAGAGCCGCCGGAACATGTGAAGTTCATCTTCTGCACGACCGAAGCGGACAAGATTCCGATCACGATTCTGTCGCGCTGCCAGCGGTTCGATTTCGCTGGCATCGAGACGCGCTCCATCGCCGATCGGCTCGCGCAGATCGCGGCCGCCGAAGGTGTCCATGCCGATGCGGACGCCTTGGCCGTCCTCGCCCGACGGGCGAACGGCTCAATGCGCGACAGCCAATCGCTGCTGGAACAATTGCTATCGTTTGGCGGCGAGCGAATCACCGTTGAGGATGTGCAGCGATTGCTGGGCACCGTCGGCGACGAACGAATTGAAGCGCTGGTCGACGCCATCCTCGTCCACGACGCCGCGACGGCGCTCGGCGAGCTCGATCGCGCGTTTACGCAAGGTGTCGATCCCAGCCTGCTGATGGACCAACTGCTCGGCTACCTGCGCGATTTGCTGGTCGCCGCCGCAGGCTGCGGGCCGGAGTCGTTTCGCTTTACGTCGAATGCCCAGCAGCAACAGGCGGTGCAGACCGGTCGGCGGTTGGGAGTCGACACGGTGTTGGCGCTGATCCAGGTCGTCGATCAGACGCTTTCTCGCATGCGGTTCAGCACCTATGGTCGCACCTTGGCCGAGTTGGCCGTCGTGCGGCTATCGCGGATGGAAAACCTGGTCGCGCTTTCTGACTTGCTGGGCGCACTGCGATCGGGCGGCGACGTGCAAGTGTCCTTGCCTGCTGGCGCCGCCACGATGTCCCCAGGCGATCCTAAAAAAAAAGTAGCTGAGTCCCCGGTACCGGCCTCGGTGACGACCATGCCGGAAGTTACGGATGCGCCGGCGCCGGCCGTGGCGGAGTTGACCGAAGCTACCGTCGAGTCGGTTTGGCGGAACGCCCTGGCAAGAGTTACCGATTCGTTGGGCGTGGCCGCCGGATTCGCCGATGGCGTGCGGCTGGTGGCCCCGAATCGGCTGGCCGTGGTTTTTAGCGCGCAGTATGATTCCTACGCCGATCTCTGCCGCAAGCCGGACAAGCTGGCGCGGCTCGAGAAGGCCCTGTACGATGCGACCGGTCGCGTCGTCAAAATCGATATCGAGGTCGCCGGCAACGGGGCCGCTGCCGAGAGATCGAATACGCCGGCCGAAACCCGGCCCGCCGTGAAACGCAACCGTTTGAAGGAAGTGTCGGAACAGCCATTCGTGCGTCGCGCGATGGAACTTTTCGAAGCCGAACCGGTGAACGTCGACGACTCGCAAGTCGCGCCGCCGGAATGAACGAGGGGGCAAACGTGTTTGGTCAATTAGGCAATCTGGCGTCGCTGATGAAGCAGGCCCAGCAGATGGGCGGCAAACTGGAAGGCATTTCGACGGAGCTCAAATCCCGGCGCACCACAGGCAGCGCCGGCGGCGGCATGGTTGAGGTCGAGGTCAACGGATTGCAGGAAGTCCTCGGCTGCAAGATTGATCCGAAACTGCTGCGCGAAGAAGACCGCGAGTTGTTGGAAGACCTGCTCGTCGGCGCGACGAACGAAGCGCTCGCCAAGGCTCGGCAACTCCACGCCGAAGCGATGCAATCACTCGCCGGAGGGATGAACCTGCCTGGTCTCCAAGAAGCCATGGCTGGCTTGACCGGGGGCAAGGGATGAGCGGGAACTTGAACTTGGAACGACGTTCCTTGCGGTGCCACCGTGGCTGAATTTGCCGAGTCTGTCACGCGACTGATCGACGAGTTCGCCCGGCTGCCGGGGATCGGCAAAAAGTCGGCCGAGCGGCTGGCTTATCACATGCTCCGCGTGCCGGAAGCTGAGGCCCTGGGGTTGGCATCGGCAATCGCCGATGTGAAGCGCAACGTCCATCATTGCGCGATTTGCTATAATTTGGCCGAAGGCGACGAGTGCGCGATCTGCCGCGATCCGCGTCGCGATCCGTCGTTGCTCTGCGTCGTGGAGCAGCCGCGCGATCTGCTGGCCTTGGAACAGGCCGGCGTATATCGTGGCAGGTATCACGTACTGCTCGGACGCATTGCACCATTGGAGGGGATTGGTCCGGATCAGCTCACCATCGACGCCCTGGTGAAGCGCGTCCGCGCGGGCGGAATCCGGGAGATCATTATGGCCACCAACCCGACGTTGGAAGGGGATGGAACGGCACTGCACATTTCCAACCTGCTCGCCGATCAATCCGTACAGGTCACGCGACTTGCCCGGGGGATCACGACCGGCAGCGTGCTAGAATTTGCTAACAAAGAGATTCTGGCGGACGCCATGACAGGCCGACAGAAGTTTTGAGGAAGAAATGATGAATGACGACTGATGAACGATGAATTGGGCCTTCCGGCATTCATCATTCTGCATTCATCATTCATCATTCAAAACATCACTTAACCCCGTTTTCACACTCGACCGGCGTTCTCAAGGCACTCTCCATGCGTCTTTCCTTCGGCCAAGAACTGCGGATGCAGCAGAAGCAAATGCTGGCGCCGCGGATGATCCAGTCGATGGAAATCCTGCAGCTCCCCATCATGGAACTGGAGGAGCGGATCGAGCAGGAGATGGAAGAGAACCCGCTGCTCACGATGCAGGAGGAGGATCCGGACCTCCCCGAAGAGCAAGCAGAAGTCGAGAACCCGGACGCGCCGACCTCGGAAGAGCGCGAGCTCGTTGTCGACGAGACCAAGGACAACGCCGACGATTTCGAGCGGCTGCTGAACCTCGGCGAGGAATGGTCATCCGAATACGACGAACGTCCCCGGGTATCGAGCGGGCGGATCGAAGAAGAAGGGGACCGCAAAAGCGACGCCATGGCGAACATGGTCGATCGCCCGCAGTCGCTCCACGATTACCTGCGCGATCAGCTTTCCTGGTTCGAGATGGACGTGCCGCTCCGGGCGATGATCGACAAGGTCATCTACAGCCTCGACTCGAACGGCTACTTGCAAGGCCGCTTGGAAGACCTGGTTGA
>JALHLM010000479.1 GCA_022844585.1 Pirellulales bacterium
GCCGCGTTCGGGACGTTGCTGACGACGTTCTCCGTGGTGATCAACAATCATCTGATTGCGGCCGCGAGCGCGATGTGCTGCCTCGCGGCTTGTTTTCCGATCTGGTACGACGAGCGCCGCGAATGGTGGCGCTTTGCGCTGGTCGGCTTTTTCGCCGCCTTCACTGCCGCCAACGAATTGCCGGCCCTGGCCTTCTTCGGTTTACTCGGCCTGGCCTTCCTGATCCGCTGGCCGCGCGAGACGCTCGTCGCCGCCACGCCCGCGGCGTTGCTCGTGGCGGTCGCGTATTTCGGCACGAACTATGCGGCCCATGGGACGTTAGTCATCCCCTACGGCCAGCGCGCCGCGGACAACAACTGGTACGACTATGAATACACGCGTGAGGGGCGCGTGCGCCAGAGTTACTGGTCGCAGCGCGAGACGCGCAGCAAGATCGATCAAGGAGAGGACGATCCCAAGGTCTACGCCTTGAACGCCCTCGTGGGCCATCACGGCATTTTTTCGTTGACGCCGCTCTGGCTGTTGACGATTCCGGGCCTCGCGCTCTTGGCGCGCGAAGACTACGGCGGCAGAAAATGGCTCGTGGCGTTCATCGCGTCGCTGTCGATCATTTGCATCGCCTTCTTCCTCTCACTCCCCGTGCAAGACCGCAACTACGGTGGCTCGACCAGCGGGTTCCGCTGGGTGTTCTGGTTAGCCCCGCTCTGGCTGATCGGCCTACTCCCGGCGGCCGATTGGTGCGCCGACGCGCGCTGGCGCCGCGCGACGGCCGGCGTACTCCTCGCGCTCTCGGCGATCTCGGTGAGTTACCCCACCTGGAATCCCTGGACGCATCCTTGGTTGATGAACTTTTTTGCGTATTTGGGTTGGGCGGAGATGTGATTTTGTAGGTCAGGCACCGCGGACGAAGCCATCCGCCATGCGCAGGGAGAATTGTCGCGATCCTCGGGCGTAGATCGTAGACGTGCCTGACAGGAGTGGACGCCGCGAACATGTCAGGCACATCTTTCGCGACGGCTTGGGACGCGGCAATTGATGTTCATCGTGCGGCGCTTTCGGTTTCAACTGCGGTGCCTGACCTACTATTTTCACCCAAGCACTTGGCTCAAGAACTGCTTCGTGCGTTCCGTTTGTGGACGGTCGAGGACTTCGCTGGGGGGGCCGCGTTCGATGATTTTTCCGTCGGCTAGGATCATCACCTGATCCGCCGCGCGACGGGCGAAGCCGATTTCGTGGGTGACCATCAGCAGCGTGAGGCCGGTGTTTTGCAGGTGTTCCAGCGTCTCCAGGACCTCGATCTTGAGCTCGGGGTCGAGGGCGCTCGTGATCTCGTCGCAGAGGAGCACCTGCGGTTCCATGGCGAGCGCGCGGGCGATCGCCACGCGCTGCTTTTGACCGCCCGAGAGTTGCCGCGGGTAGAAGTCCGCGCGGTCGGCCAGGCCGACACGTTCCAGTAGCGCCAGGCCCTGCTCGCGCGCCGCGGCCTTGGGCGATTTCAGCACATGCACCGGCGCTTCCATGACGTTGCCGAGCGCCGTCAGGTGCGGGAACAGTTGAAAATCCTGGAAGATCATTCCCGCCAAACGATGCACGGCGCCGCGCGTCGCCCGGGAATTTTCCGCACCGTTGGGGAGCAACGTGTGTTCGCCGACACGAATGCGGCCGGCGTCGAAGTGGTTGAGGCCGTTAATGCATCGCAACAGCGACGATTTGCCGCCGCCGGACGGCCCCAACAGCGCCACGGTTTGCCCGGCGATCACCGACGCGCTCACGCCGTCCAGAATGCATCGCGCTCCGTAACTCAGGCGCACGGCGTCGACATCAATCAAGGCGTCAGGCATCGCAACTCAACCTGCAAGCGAACGTGAACGCGAATCAACCCCCGATTGTAGAACTCCCCCCAGAAACATCCACCACAAAATCCTTTCTCCAACTCTCCACTTCCTCCTCTCCGCGTCTCAGCGCCTCCGCGGTTTCCCAGCACCACGCCCACTCCGTGGCCTCCGTGCCTCCGTGGTGACTTCTCCTCCCCCGGCCCGATCGACGCGCGTTTCCACTTGCATCGTTTCTCCCTTGTCGCCGAATTCTTCGACGATGCGCGCGAGCGCCATCCGCGCCTGCGGGCTGTCCGCTTTGCCTTGCATTTCGAACAGGAACCGGCTCGGGATCGTCGGTCGCGGTTTGCCCCATTTCATCCGCGAGAGAGCGAGCGAGATGGTCAGTCGATCGCGCGCGCGGGTCACGCCGACGTAGCAAAGCCGGCGTTCTTCGTCGATGGCCGAGCCTTCCTCTTTGATCGAGCGGATGTGCGGCAGAAAGCCTTCCTCCATGCCCACGAGAAACACCTGCGGAAACTCCAGTCCTTTGGCGGCGTGGAGCGTCATCAACGCCACGGCGTTGCGTTCCAGCTTGGTTTCTTTGTCATCCTCGTCGTCGCGATCGGCGAGCAGGATCTCTTCCAAGAACTGCGACAACTTGCCGGACTTGTTGCGCTGCTGGAACTCGGCCAGCGAGTTGACGACTTCCTGCACGGCGTTCCAACGCGTGATCGCCTCGTTGGGATCTTTGTACATGCGCGTGAGTTCGTCCTCGTAGCGAATCTCGCGCACGAGGTCGGTGACGACTTCCGCGAGCGGTTCGCCTTGGAGACGCTGGCGATAGCGCGCGATCAACTGCCCAAAGCGTTCCATGGCCGTGGCGGCCGGCCCCGACACGCCAGCGATTTCGCGGGCCGTGCTCAGCAGTTCTCCGGACGACTTACGGGCGCTGGTCGCGGCGGCGGTGAGTTTTTCGACGGTGCTTTGCGTGATCCCGCGCGGCGGCAGGTTGATGATGCGTCGCAGCGAGACGTCGTCGCTGGGGTGCGCGAGCAGCTTCAAATACGCCAGCACGTCGCGGACTTCCTTGCGATCGTAGAACGACCGGCTGCCCATCAGCACGTAAGGAATTTTTTCGCGGCGTAGTTCCTGCTCAAAGAGACGCGGCTGCTGGTTGGTGCGAAACAGGATCGCGATGTCGCGCGGCTGCGCTTCGCGCTGAAAGATCTGCCGGCGGATTTCCTCGACCACGGCGTGGGCTTCGGCTTCCGCGGTGTCGCACTGCCAGAGCTTGGGTTTTCCGCCGTCGCGACGCGAGGCGCGTAAGACTTTGTCGTGTCGCTCCTTGTTGAACACTATCAAACGATTCGCCAGTGCGATGATCTCGGCCGTGGATCGGTAGTTGTCTTCCAGCCGCACCACTTTGGCTTCCGGCCAGTCGCGGCGAAAGCGCAGAATGTGCGCCACTTCGGCGCCGCGCCAGCCATAGATCGATTGATCGTCGTCCCCCACGACGCACAGGTTACGGTGCGCCGACGCGAGCGCTTTGATAATGCGGTACTGCGACCCGTTCGTATCCTGATACTCGTCGACCAGCAGATGGCGAAACCGCGCCCGTTCTTCGGCCAGCGCCTCGGCATGCTTTTCGAATAGCTCCTCGGTACAGAGGAGTAGGTCGTCGAAGTCGAGCGCGCCGGACGCCTTGAGCGCGTTTTGATAACGCCGGTAGGCAGCCGCCGCGAGGTGTTCCTTGTCGGTCCGCGCGACCGCCGAGGCCTGGGCCGGACGGACAGACGCGGATTTCCAGCGGCTGATCTGATTCACCAGATCGCCGGGCTTAAGCGTCTCTTGCGCGACGTCGATTTCCTGGAGCGCCGTCCGCGCGACGCTCTCCTGGTCGCCTCGGTCGCAGATGGAGAACTCCGCCGGATAACCCAGCCGGGTGATCTGCCGGCGAAGGATGCGGACGCAAAGCGAGTGGAAGGTGGAAATCTCGGGCTTGGTGGGGCGCCGCTTGCCCAGGAGCGCACCGGCCCGTTCCTGCATCTCGCCGGCGGCTTTGTTGGTGAAGGTGACGGCCAGAATCCTCTCCGGGGCGACGCCGTGGCGGATCAGATTGGCAATCCGGTAGGTCACCACCCGCGTTTTGCCAGTTCCGGCGCCAGCCAGCACCAGGAGCGGCCCGCTGAGCGTCTCCACTGCCTCTTGCTGCGCCGCGTTCAGTCCTTGAGCCATGGGCGGATGGTAGCCGTCGGCGCTCCGGCTGAGAAGGTGGCCTGACTACCAGTCATTCACGCCGATCTACTTCGACTTAAGCACCGCGGCTTCGTCGAACACCGCGTGGTTCACCACCGTCCGTTCATCCGACGTGTAGACCAGGTGGATCTTGTCGTCGCGCGATTGGATCGCGTACGGGTAACCGAAATCCCCGGCGCCGAAGACGATGTCGCGGTGCGCGGCGTACGTTTTGTCGCCGTCGCTGGAGATCGCGGCCGTGAGCGGCGTGCGGTCCGACATGCTGTTGTTGTAGGTTAGCAGCA
The DNA here is from genome assembly GCA_022844585.1 of Pirellulales bacterium. Lineage (GTDB taxonomy): Bacteria > Planctomycetota > Planctomycetia > Pirellulales > JALHLM01 > JALHLM01. The sequence continues at coordinate 4,358 of JALHLM010000479.1, forward strand.
GGTGGCCGTTGCGCAGTTTGAGGAGATCAATCGCCGCGTTCGGATTCGGGAATTCGGAATCGACGCCTTCCGACCAGGTTTGGCCGTTGTCGTGAGATTCGCTGCGGACGATGTACCCCTTGGTCGTGGGCAGATAGTCTCCGGCGCGGCGGCAATAGGCGACCAAGTGGCCGGGTTCCAACTCCGCGACGCCCGGCTGCAAGTTCCCTTTCGGCGAGCGAATGCGGCCCGTCTCGGTCCATTTGTTGGTCTTCGGATCGCAGCGTAAGAACAGCGACGTCGAATCCGCGCCGGTTTTTTCCGGGTCTTCGCCGGTCTCGTGATAGATCGGCAACAGGTATTCGCCGTTACTGA
>JALHLM010000480.1 GCA_022844585.1 Pirellulales bacterium
GATGGTCGCATTCTTACAGGCGTACGTCTTTACCTTTCTGTCGGCCCTGTTTATCGGAGCGGCGGTGCATCACCATTGATGCGACGCGGGCGATGGGCGGGATGCGTGAACTTTTTCCATGGGAGATCGATACGTGAGCAAGTTTGTGCGGATCATGGCCTTGGTGGCCGTTGTGATGTTGTCGATGGCGACGCCGGCATTGGCTCAGGATCCGGTCACTCCGACGGCCCCGGCGGCCGCTGGCTGGACCTTGATTGACCTGAGCGCTTCGTTCGGCGTGGGCCTGGTGGTGATCGGCGCCGCGGCCGGCATCGGCAAGTTGGCTTCGGCCGCGTTGGAGAGCATGGCCCGTCAGCCGGAAGTGGCCGGTAACATTCAGACGGCGATGATCATCGCGGCCGCTTTGATCGAAGGTTTCACGTTCTACGCGTTGTACATCTGTTCGACTGCCGTCTAGCACAGGCGTTCAGCGTTTCCTTGAGGCAAGGTGTCGATCATGTTCGCTCGATTTGTCGGCGCAATCTTGGCGGTCACTTTCGTCGTCGCGCTTCCCGCGTCCGTCTGGGCGCAAGGTGCCGAGGTGGAAGTGGCGACCGAAGGCGAAGTGCAACACGCTGAACCGGCGGCCGCGCACGATGCGCACGCCGGAGCGCATGAGCACATCGGCGAAGTCGGCGTCAACAAGCAGCCCGAGGAGTTCAAATCGGACCTGGCGATTTACTCCTTCGTGGTGTTTTTGATTCTCCTGGCGATCCTCACCAAGTTCGCCTGGAAGCCGATCAACGCGGCCCTGGAAGAACGCGAACACAAGATCGCCGAGCATATCGCCGCCGCCGAACGGCAGAATGCCGAGGCCAAGGTGATGCTTGGTGAATACGAGAAGAAGCTCGCCGCGGCGCAGGATCAGGTGCGGGCGATTTTGGATGACGCCCGCAAGGATGCTGAGCATGCCCAGCAGGAGTTGCTGGCCAAGGCGCGCTTGGACGCGCAGATGGAAATGGATCGGGCGAAGCGCGAGATCGACACCGCGAAAGGTCAGGCCCTCAAGGAACTGGCCGAGCGGAGCACCGATCTGGCGATCGGCCTGGCCAGCCAGATCGTGCGGAAGGAATTGCAGCAAGTCGATCACGCCAAACTCGTGCAGGAAGCGATCGGCCGGCTGCCCAGCGGAGACGCCAGCAGGAACTAGTTTGAGAAACGCATCTCCCGCCCACACTAGCCCGTAGCGCAAGCGAGGGAGAGTTGACGTCGGTGATGCGATGAGATTGAACTCCACGTCCACTTCCCCTCGCTTCCGCTTCGGGTTGGTGTGACGCGAAATCGGAAAACCATGTCCAATAACTCCAATCACCACGAACGCATCGACACCGGCGAACAGCAGGTGGGCGTCATGTACGCGCGTTCGCTGATTGGAGCGGCGGAGGCGGCGGGCCAGACCGAGGCTGTCCTGGCGGAATTCGATTCCTTTATCACCGACGTGTTCGACAAGTTGCCGTACTTCGAGGCCTTGCTCGCCACCGGGCGTATTCCGGCGGAGGAAAAGGCCGCGATCTTGGATCGGGCGCTGCAGGGCCAGGCGTCGACGCTGTTCTTGAACTTCCTCAAGGTCACCGCCAATCACGGCCGGTTGGATTGCCTGCGGGCGATTCGCCGCGCTGCGCACGAAGTCTATGACAAGTTACGCGGACGTATCCCCGTGGTCGTCCGTTCCGCGACGCCGCTCGACGCGGCCAGCGAGCAACAACTCATTGAACGCCTGCGCGTTATGTTGCGAGGAGAACCGCAATTGGTCCGGGAAGTCGACCCGGAACTGATTGGCGGCCTTGTGATCCGCGTAGGAGATACCGTTTACGACGGCTCGGTTGCCCGGCATCTAGAGCAACTGCGCCTGCAGATGATCGACAGGAGCGTGCATGAAATTCAGAGCCGACGAGATCGCTTCAGTCATTCAGCGTGAGATCGAGCAGTACCAATCCGAGATCGACGTCCGCGAAGTCGGGCGCGTTTTGGAAGTGGGCGACGGCATCGCGCGCATTTATGGACTGTCGAACGTGATGGCCAGCGAGATGGTCGAGTTCCCCAACGGGACGATCGGGCAGGCCTTCAATTTGGAAGAAAATTCGGTAGGCGTGATCATTCTCGGCGATTACCTGCAAATCGCCGAGGGTGACGAAGTCAAAAGCACGGGCCGCCTGTTGAGCGTACCGGTGGGCGATGCGCTGATCGGGCGCGTCGTCGATCCCCTCGGCAATCCGATGGACGGCAAAGGTCCGATCGTCACCGCCGACCGCCGCCCGGTGGAATTCATGGCGCCCGGTATCGCTGGACGTCAGCCGGTGAAAGAGCCGATGCAAACCGGCATCAAAGCGATCGACGCGATGACGCCGGTCGGCCGCGGCCAGCGCGAACTAGTGATCGGCGACCGCAAGACCGGCAAGACCGCGATCGGCATCGACGCGATCATCAATCAGAAAAACTCTGGCGTGAAGTGCTTCTACGTCGCCGTCGGTCAAAAGGAATCGACCGTCGCGAACGTGATCGAAGCCCTCCGCGCCGCCGGCGCGATGGACTACACCACGGTGATCGTGTCCGGCGCCAGCTCGCCGGCCCCGTTGCAGTACGTCGCGCCGTACGCCGGCACTGCGATGGCCGAATACTTCATGTACAACGGCGGCCACTGCCTGATCGTCTATGACGATCTGTCGAAGCAAGCCGTCGCGTATCGCCAATTGTCGCTGTTGATGCGGCGTCCGCCCGGTCGCGAGGCCTTCCCCGGCGACGTGTTCTACTGCCATAGCCGGCTGCTGGAACGCTCCGCCAAACTGAGCGACGAGCTCGGCGGCGGTTCGCTGACTTCATTGCCGATCATCGAAACGCTGGAAGGCGAAGTCTCCGCGTACATCCCGACGAACGTGATCTCCATCACCGACGGGCAGATTTACTTGCAACCGGACTTGTTCTTCGCCGGCATCCGCCCGGCCATGAACGCCGGTATCTCGGTCTCCCGCGTCGGCGGCAACGCCCAGATCAAGGCGATGAAGAAAGTCGCCGGCGGTTTGCGTTTGGACCTGGCGTCCTTCCGCGAGTTGGAAGCGTTCGCCCAGCTCGGCACCGACCTCGACGCGGCCACGCAATCGCGGCTCGATCGCGGCTACCGCATGGTCGAATTGCTCAAGCAGGGCCAGTACGTGCCGATGGATGTGTTCGATCAGATCCTCAGCATTTACGCCGGCACCCGCGGACACTTGGACAAGATCCCGCTGGACAAGTGTGCCGAATGGGAGTCGGGCTTCCTCACGTTCATGAAGGAGCAACGCCCAGACGTCCGGGCGAAGCTGGTGGAAACCAAGGACATTTCGGACGACCTGGCCAAGCAATTCGAAGAAGCCATCGCGGCCTACCAGAAACAATTCGCCAGCAAATACGATGAAGTCGAAGGCGTCCCGGCGGTAGCCGGGAAGGCGTAGCACAACTATTTGGATTTTGGAGCCGGAAGCGTCAGCGCCCGGAGCGCAACGGCAAACGGCTAAGCAATCTCACGGAGTATCGAATAAACTAACGACCTGTTCCGCCACCGGTGTTTGGGCCACGCTGAGAGAAGCGTCCATGTCGGATGAAACGATCCCGCCGTCGGACAATCCTTACCGTTCGCCGGGAACGGCAGGCAGCTCGACGGTTGCGGTACAAATCGTCTCCAGTGTCTCGGACAAAGACGTGTTCATGTGGGCCATGTTTTGCCACTTGGCGTCGTTGGCCGGATTCGTGGCGCCCTTTGGCAACCTGGTGGGACCACTCCTGGTGTGGTTGATCAAGCGGGAAACGCATCCATTCATCGATCAACATGGCAAGGAGTCGTTGAACTTTCAGATATCCGTCACCATTTTCGAGTTCAGTTTTGTCGGATTGATGCTGTTGTTGTTTCTGGCGACCGAGTCATTGGCTTTGGTGGTACTGCTCATTGGCAGCACCTGGCTCATGGCGTTGGGCACAGTCATTTACAGCGTATTCGCAGCAGTCACCGCTAACAAAGGACAACCATTCCGTTACCCGTTCACGATTCGATTTTTGAAATGAACTGCCGGTGGCGCGTTAACTGGCTAACGATAGAGACGCAAAGACAAGCAACCCCACGGAGCAGCGAATAGATCGAAGGTTGGCCCGCAGCAGGGCCAAAGTCTTAGCTCTGGAGCCGCTCGATGTCCGACGTACCCCCGATTCCCGGTCCCGACAACCCGTTTGGAGCCTCGCCCTCCCCGCCGCCGATCAGCGATGTGCCGAACCAGGACGCCTGCCAATGGGCGATGATTTGTCACCTCGCGTCGCTGGCCGGATTGGGAACGATTCCGTTCGCGAACATGCTCGGTCCGCTGATTGTGTGGCTGCTCAAAAAGGACTCGCATCCATTTATTGACGACCAGGGAAAAGAATCGCTCAATTTCCAAATCACGATGATGATCCTGCAGTTTGCCGCGGCGGCGACGTTTTGCGTCGGCATCGGCATCATCCTTCTCCCGATCGTCGCCGTGTACGGCATTGTGATGCCGATCATCGCGGCGGTGAAATCCAACAAGGGCGAGCTCTACCGATACCCAGCCACCCTGCGGCTGATTACTTGAACTGACATCAATTATGGCCAAAGCAAGAGCGCTCGATAAACGTCGCAAGTCCGTCAAGAACATCCGCAAAATCACGCGGACGATG
>JALHLM010000481.1 GCA_022844585.1 Pirellulales bacterium
CCAGCGCGATGTCATGGTCGAAGTGCTGGGCACGCCCAAGTCGAACTCCGCCCAGGTGCTGATCGGGCACGACGACGATTTGTTCAACAAGGGCATCTTTCAATTCGCCACGGCGTCGGATCCCGCGTCGGTGGTGACCCTGCAATACGACGGTGAGGACGACAACCCCGACGAACTGGATAACGCCCACGCGCTGCAGCAATTGGTCCTACCTAACGGCGGCATCACGATCGGCTTTCTGAGCGTCGACGCCCCGGACGGCGGAACCCTCGACGTGATTATTCGCCTGTCCAGCAACGGAGCGGAAGCGACCTACTCGGGCGAGATCAGCGAGACCGGCGATCCGACGTCGCTGTTTGCGAGTTACTCAGAATTCGATGTGGGCGACGGCTTCAATTTCGCCAGCGTCAACAGTTTCGAATTTGTCTTTAACTCCGCCGGTAAGGTGGATGTCGATTTCGTCGTCGACCAAATCTGGACGGTCGTACCGGAACCGAGCACCTGGGTTCTGGGTCTGCTCTCGCTTGCCGGTCTGGCGATTACGCGGCGCGTCCGCCGGTAGTTGACCACCGTTCATTCGACTGGCGCTTTAAATCGGTCGACCGATTTCTTGCTTATTGCGGGGAATCCTGTTAGACCTTGCCATAGCGGGGCTTAACGTCGGGATGCACGCGTCCAATGGCGCCAAGGGAAGCAGGCGAGATTCCGTCCTTGCCTGGATCTGCGCTCGTCACGCACTTGCCGCCTCAGATTGTCTATGTGCGGCAGGATTTGCCGGAGCATGAAAACGCGCTGTTCGCTTGGCGGCGCGCGAATGATGCGGTCGTCCCGCCTCCCGAGGAAGCATCCTCGATCCTGAATCGGCTCTACTACGGCGACGAACAGACTTGCGAGGCCGTTCCTGTCCCCAAAGCCGGCAATGATCGCGCCCTGCTGGATGATTTCTTGAGTCGCCACGAGTCTTCGCGGGAACTCCTAGAGGTCGCCGCTCGGCAGCCCCGTCTGCAGTGGCCGATCGGCGCTCCGGACCCTACCGATGCGCTGAACATGTCGCTCTTCGGCGGCGACACGTCCACCTGCCTGAGTTGTCAGCTGCGTTTTCGTCGCGCTTTGGAAGACGGCGATCTCGATAGCACAGTCAATGAAGCGCGACTGAACATGCGGCTGGCGATGCTTGCCCTTCGCGGCGAAGGGGAGGAACTGACCACGATGTGCGCGCTCATGCAATGGGGCCGCTCGCTCGGAATGTATCGGCTCCTCGCAGTCTATCGTGGCTCGCCCACCCAACTTCTGAAGGAACTGCGAGCGGAGATCGCCGACTACTCGGACGTTCAGGCCACAGCCAGGAACGCGATTCGTATCGAGTTGTGTTACGACGTCCTGCCGACGATCGAAGCGCTGGCCGCCATCGACGATTTGGAATCATCGCTGGCGGCGATCGAACAGAAGTCCAATTTGGCGAGCATTAGCCAATACGGCTCGATCTTAGAACTCGACGCTCCCGACGGCGCATGGCGAGCGCCGTATGACGCTGCGATCAAACGGAGGAGCGCGGAGTTGATCGGCTTACTGGAAGGCCATCCTCGCTCCTTTGACGGAGTCAAAACCGCCCAACGACTCGGCGCCTTGGCCAATCGTCGCGTGCAACGCCTCGACACGACCGGACCAACCTTGGCGCAACATTTCCATCGATCGCGATGGAACCGTTGGTCCACAAAGTTACGTCGGGCGTTCAACAGGGACGACTGCTGGCCCGAGGGCTATTTTCCAGCGATTCCGCTGGGGTATATGACCGAAGAAGAGTTTCAATCGGTACGAGCGCTCGTCGGTCCGATCGACACCATGTTTGACGACGCGCGGCAGCTTAGCTTGAGGCTCGGTTTGCCACTCGCGCCGCGCGCATTTGCACGAGTGCGGGGTCGCGTGCTTAAGCATCCGAACCCGCTCGGAAACGCATTCGCCGACCACTTGATGGACTCGCGCTCGTTGGAACGAACGTTGGAAATGGCCCGCGAACGCTGGGTTACAACCTGCAGCGCCTTTGCGGAGCGGCTCCGTGACTAATCAAGCCCCGCCCACCACTTCGAATTGAGCCGTCGATTCCGCCGGGCGATGGAACTGCACTCGGAGTTCCGGGTCCGACTGGGAGGAGACTTCCACGCGGAGGATGATCGCGTGCTTGCCCGGTTCGAGCTTGGTCTCGAATTCGGTTTCGCTTTGGACCGGTTGCTCGTCGATCCAGACTTGCACCGGTTCCGTCGATTCGATCTTGACGCCGATCGCCCCCGCTTCGTTGACTTGAAGTTCGCCGCGGAGGATCAGCACCGTGGGCTGATCGCCTTGTCGCAGTTCGGCCAGCGGTAACTTGCCGGCGACTTTTCCATAGGCCGACGCCCAGGCGTCCTCGGCGCTGCCGAGCACGAATTGCCGGATGTTTTCAAGGTGCGGAACGGATGAGGTCAACTCCGCGGGCGGGTTGAGCATCACGCGCCAACGCTGCATCGTCGGTACGGTTTGGACGGCGTACTCGCCAGGCTTGCCAAGTTCGGATACGAACCTGATCAAATCCAGCAACTCGTCGCGCGTGAGAAACTTGGTCAGACCGGTCGGCATCATCGTCGGTCCTTCCGCTTCGGCCTCGACGTCTGACGTGGGAATCACGACCAGGTTGCCTTGGGCGTCGCGGAGGCGAATGCGATTCTCATCTCGATCGATCAATACGCCGGATAACTGCAACCCGTCCGACGTCTCGAAGATGCGGGTGACGAATTGCTCCTTGATCGCGAGGTTCGGATTGAGAATCGAATTCGCCACGTAATCGAGCGGCGAGGAACCGCCGACGGCGCTCAAGTCCGGCCCCACCTGGCCGCCGGCGCGGCTGACGCTATGGCAGCGCATGCAACTGAGATCGGCGCGACGAAAGATCCGCTCGCCCCGTTCGGCATTGCCGTGCAGTTCGACGGCGGCGACGATCTCGGCCACTTGCTCGGGCGTTGGCGGCGTGTCGTCGGAAGAGACGCCGGCGGCGGCGCTCAACACGTCCGACAGCGCCGCGTCGCTGCGGCCGACCGAGTACATGTAGCGCAAGGCGCGCTTGGCGACGTCGATTTGGAGTTGCTGTTGCGACAGCGCGTGCGCCAGTTGATCCGGCCCTTCCTTGCGCTGAAAAAACGCGTTCATCAGTGGCCCTGGATCATCTTCCTGCGTGGCGGCGGCCAGGACTTTCGCCGATTGCGTCGCGGCGAGTTCCAAATCGACGCCGATCAACCCAGCGGCCGCTTGCATGCGCGTGGCGATGCCAGGCGCTTCGTCGGAGAGTTTGAGCAACGCGTCGCGATTTGCTTCGCCGCCGATGGATACGAGTCCCGCGATGGCCGCGCGCTGGAGTTCGGCTGCTGCGCGATCACTTGTGGCGAGTTGTCGGAGCGCCGGCGCAGCGGATTCCACACGGCAGGCAGCCGCGAGGCGCACGGCCGCAAGTTGCACCTTCGCGTCATCGCTTTCGATGAGCGACGCCAATCCTTGCAGATCGCCAACGGGAATCACTTTGCGGGATAGCGCCGCGTCGGTCAGTCCTGCCATCGCCTTCAGGCGTAACTCGGGCGTCATGGCTTCGAGCGCCATCACGTTGTCGAACACGACGCGCAGGTCATGTTCGTTGCCCCGGTTGCAGATCATCTCGACGACCGTCGGTTGGCGCTCCGCCGGCAGGCGTCCGCTGCGGTAGAGCTTCATCAGCGGACCCACAGTCGACGGCGGATCGTCCGAAGCGCGTAGCGCCATCGCGGAACACAACATGACCGCCGAGCATAAGAGCGCGCCGATGCGCGCGCGGGAACACCATTGCAACATGAATCACCTGCTCTTTCGCGCCGGCCCTGGTTGCGAGCAACTATTCTCCAGCGGCCGCCTTCACGCGACGTTCCAAAGTCTTCTCGGTTTCCGACAGCGAGTATTTGATGAACGGATCGTCGGGATGCAACAGCGCCTCGACGGCGATCTCCGCCGCGCGGCTGGCTTGCTCGCCGGAATAGTAGCTCAATCCCCAGATCGCCAGCAACCGCACGCGCGGATGCTCGTCGTTCACGCCCGCGGAGAGCAGGTCGAGCGCTTCCGGTACGCGATCACGCCACGCGACCAACACCCGCACGGCCGCCGCGCGAGCGCGGAAGTCCGGCGATTTCAACACGTCGGTCAGCAATTGCTGATTGACGACATTGTGATTCTGGTGCAGCCAGAGCCCTTCCAAGCGGTGATGTTCGTAGTCCGCATCGGCGGTATCGAGCTTCGCCACCCAGGCTTGCGTGGCGGCAATCACTTCGGCGCTGTCACGGCTGCCCAGTTCGATCCGCGTGCGATACCGCACCCGATCATCCGGCGACTTGAGCAGATCCAGCAGCTTTTCGATCGGTTCGTCGGCAATCTTCGCGGGCTTCAACAGCTCGCGCGAGACATGCCGCACGCGGTACACGCGGCCATGCTCCTGATCGCGATTGGGATCGCGCAGGTTGTGTTGCATGTGGCCGATGATGGGGTTCTGCCAATCGGTGAAGTAGATCGCGCCGTCCGGCCCGGTTTCCACGTCCGCGGGACGGAAACTCGCGTCCGACGAGTACACAATCGGATCCAATTCGACGGCCGAGAAACTGGAATCCAGGTCGTCGACCTTATAACGCAGAATGCCTTGAAATCCGA
>JALHLM010000482.1 GCA_022844585.1 Pirellulales bacterium
ACGCTCGGACAGGGCGATCGGCGTTTTCCAGGCCGGCGGCTTGTCTTCGATGATCACGGCGAAGACCAAGAACTGGCCGCCGACCGGTTCCTGGCCGAAGTACAGGGCTTCGAAGTTTTCTTCCGCACCGAGCTTGTCCTCGCCCTTCAAGATGTGGGCGATGGTGAACTTGCACTTGGCGACTTCCGTGCCCGGCGGCGCGGCGAAGGGAGCGTTGGAGTCACTGCCCGCCGGTTCCTCGGGGCGTTCGACGAGCGTGGCGATGACGGCGATATCGTTGGCGGCGATTTCTTCGCTGAACGTCAACTGGACGGCGCTGCAGAACGGGCAGGCGCTCAAGGACATCGCGCTCAAGGCAATGCCGGCGATCGCGGCGACGACCGCGAAGGAGCGAACAATTCGAGGCAACATGGCAGGCTCGAAAAAAGAAGGCGGGAAGGCTTACCCTCTATCATACGCGATGATCGTGCCGCGTCGCAGCCCAAGGCAGCTGCATCGTCTTGTGTGGGGTGCCACTGGCGGCTTGTCCGCCAGTGTGAGGCAGCGTCAACTCCGGCACTGGCGGACAAGCCGCCAGTGGCACCCAACCTTAATCGTTATTGTTCACAATGCCTTACGGCGAGCTGCTCAAGGCCTTGCCGACGTCGGTCCGATAGGCTGCGACGGCCGGCAAAATCCCCACCAATTGGGCCAGTAGGGCGAGGCCGCCGATCAACATTAATTCCGTGGGGATCGGTAGTTTGCGGCCTTCTCCGAATGAGCCGAGCCAGGGGGCCAGGTCGATCGGCGCTGCCATGGCGAACCAGCCGATTTGCACGCCGGTTTGGTCGAGAATCCAGGGACTCATCGCGGCAATCAGGCCGTGCCCGAGCAGGAAACCGGCCACGCCGCCGCCGACGGCTAACAGCAGCGATTCGACCAGGATGACCCGCACAATCGTGCGGCGCGGCGCGCCGAGCGCCCGCATGATGCCGATCTCGCGGCGGCGGTCGCTCATCGAATTGTACATGCTGACCATGATGCCAATGCCGGCCACGATCACCACCAACGTCGCCAGGCCGACCAACAGCATTTCGATATTGCCGACCAGCCCGTCGAACAGTCGGGCGATTTCCATTTGTGGCTGAACGACCTGGCCGAACGGCGATTTGTTCACGGCTTTCGACAGAAACAACGGCGCCGTCACATTGGCGGAGCGAATCAGGATCGCGGTCACTTCGCGCTGACTCTTCGGCAGCGGGGCATGGGCGTGAGCATGGTCATGACCATGTGCGTCGTGTGCATGATCGTCATGGCTGTGAGCTTCCGCGGCGGGCGCGGCGTGATCGTGCGCGGCTTCCGTCGCCGGGGCCGCCGGTTCGTGGGCGTGGTCATGCGCGGCTTCGTCATGCGCATGAGCGTCGTCCGCGGCATGATCGTGCGCCGTTGTGGCGGCTGGCTCGTGAGCGTGTTCGCCTTCATGTTCGTGTTCGTCGTGCGAGTGCGCGCTGGCTTCCGGCGGCGGGTCGAGGGCGTGTCCTTCGAGCAGGAAGAAGCCTTCCATATTCACGAACAGCGCGCGGTCGTTGGGCGTACCGGTTGGCGCCAGGATGCCGACCACCTTGAACGGGTTGTGTCATGCTTATGAGCGTCTTCCTGTTCGGTGACCCCGTGCGTCGGGGCGAACGTGTCGCCGACTTTGAGGCCGGTTTTGCGCGCCACCGTCGCGCCGACGACGCCTTCGAAATAGGCGTCCGCCTTGAAATTGCGGCCTTCGCTGAAGGCATACTTCGTGCCGGGGGCGTATTCCAGCTTGTCGAACATGTCGATCGTCGTGCCGACGACGCGGTAGCCTTCGTAGTTGTCACCGAGGCAATACGGAATCGCGAGCCCCACGTACTTGGCGTACTTCCCTTTATGCTCGGGTGTGTTGAGGAATTCCTCGTAGTACGTGTACGGCAGATTTTCGACCGGCTTGCTGAGGTGGAAGACGGTGTTCAGCACGGCCTGAAGCGCGCCCCCTTTGGCGGTGACGATCATGTCGTAGCCGGCGGCGTTGCGATTGAATGATTGCGCCACCACGCCATGGATGACCAGCACCGCCACGATCAGCGCGACGCCCAGGGCCATCGACAGGGCCGTGAGAAACGACGACAGGGCGCGCTGTTGAATGCTGCGCCAAGCGATCTTCCAGATGCTCATGACTTGGCCACCGCCCGATTCAATTGTTCCAAGTGTTCCACGCGCTCAAACTGGCCCGCTACTTCGGGGCTGTGCGTGACGACGACCAAGGCGACCTTCTGCTCGCGGCAGGTGTCGCGAATCAGGTCGATGATTTGCTTTTGATGGCCGGAATCGACGCTGGCCGTCGGCTCGTCGGCCAAAAGCAGCTTGGGGCGATTCGCCAACGCCCGGGCGACGGAAACGCGTTGCTGTTCGCCGACTGAGAGCATCGACGGCTTATGCGAAAGGCGCGCGCCGAGGCCGACGCGTTCCAGGAGTTGCTTCGCGCGGTCGCGGTCGGCCCGTTCGCGACCGAAGCTCATGCCGAGCAGCACGTTCTCGAGCGCCGAAAAGCCCGGCAGCAAATTGAATGTCTGGAAGACGTACCCGATGTGTTGGGCACGAAATTGATCGCGTCCGGCTTCCGGCAATTGGGCGATATTCCGACCGCCGATTTGCACCTGGCCGGAGTCGGGCCGGGTGATGCCCGAGATCACGTGCAGCAGCGTGGTCTTGCCACAACCGCTTTGGCCGACCAGGGCCAATTGCTCTCCTTCGCCAACGGCGAAGCGAGGCACGTCGAGGATCGGCAACCGACCGCCTCCGGGTTCGGTAAACGATTTTTTTACGTCCGTCAGCAACAACATGGATGCATTCCGTTCCCCACGAGCGGCGTCTCAAGTGGTTTCAGTATATTGATTTGAGTCACAGCGACAACCCGGCGCGGCCATGCGACGCCAATGAGGGTGCAATTGGGTTGCAAGTGGATTCGCGAGCTGGGTGCGGATCGCCACGTATTTAAAACTACGCGGATCCGCTCGCGTTGGTTCGATTCAAAGCCGGTTCATTCGTGTTCGTTGTGAAGTTTCCAGGGCGAACGTTATGTAGCCCCGAACGGGGCGACCGTCAGTAGCCAGGGGTGAAGCGCAGCGCAACCCCTGGAACCGTTGCACAGACGATGTGTCGTAGCCCCATCGGGGCGACCGAATCATGCGAGCCTCATCTCGGCCGCCCCGATGGGGCTACGAGGTCAAATCGCGCCGACTCTTCCAGGGGTTCGCTTCGCTCACCCCTGGCTACTAACGGCCGCCCCCTTGGGGCTTCAAAGGGCTTGCGCCGCCCTACGCGGCGTTCATTGCCGTGAGAATCCGGTCGCCCATTTCGCTCGTGGTGAGGCGGCCGCCGAGGTCGGGCGTACGCTCGCCTTCGACCAGGCACCTTTCGATGGCCAGGCGGATGCGCGCCGCAGCGCTGGGTTCCTGGAGCCAGTCGAGCATCATCGCGGCGCTGAGCATCGCAGCCGTGGGGTTCGCGATGCCTTTGCCGGCGATATCCGGCGCGGACCCGTGGACGGGCTCGAACATCGACGGAAAGCTGCGTTCTGGATTGAGATTGGCGCTCGGCGCGAGACCCAATCCGCCGCCGAGCACGCCGCCGAGATCGGTCAGCAGGTCGCCGAACAAGTTCGACGCGACCACGACGTCGAACGTCTCCGGCCAGCGGACGAAGTTCATCACCGCCGCGTCGGCGTGCTGCTTGTCGGTCGCGACGTCGGCGTATTGCGGCGCGATCTCGTCGAGGATTTCATCCCACAGCACGTAGCTGTAGCGCATGGCGTTCGACTTGGTGATCATCGTCAACTTATGCCGCCGTGTCCGAGCAAGCTGAAAGCCGAAGTGCAGGATGCGCTCGATGCCGCGCCGGGTGTGAATGGCTGTCTGCAGCGCGAATTCCTCCGGCTGGCCGACCTTGAATCGCCCCCCGTTGTTGACGTATTCCCCTTCGGAGTTCTCGCGGACGACGACCATGTCGATGTCGTCGCCGCTTTTTGAGGCCAGCACGCTCTTCAAGCCAGGAAACAACTTCGCGGGGCGCACGCAGGCGTATTGATCGAATCGCTGGCGCAACTCCACCAGTGGCGCGAGCGTCACGTGGTCCGGCAACTCGGCCGGCCAACCGACCGCGCCGAGCAGGATCGCGTCCTGTCCGCGGAGTTGATCGAGGAAATCGGCCGGCGCGACGCGGCCGTGTTTGCGATGGTAATTCACGCCCCAGGGAACCCAGGTGTACTCGAGCTTCAGGCCCGCTTCGAGCGACTGGACTCGATCGAGGACACGAATCGCCTGATCGATTACTTCCTGGCCAATGCCGTCGCCGGGGTAGACGGCAATGCGATGGCGGCGCGTAGAGGGGGGCATGTTCAGCTCCGGTACTTTGCCAGCACGTCGGCGCCGGCTTGGACTTTTTGGCCGAGTTGGGCGATGATTTCTAAATCTGCGGTGGCCGGCAAGTACAACTCCGTGCGGGAGCCGAGCTTGATCATGCCGAACTTGTGGCCGCGAGTGACGGATTCTCCCGGGCGCAGTTCGCAGACGATGCGTCGCGCGAACTGGCCGGCGATTTGTCGCACCGCGAAGCGGCGATATGGCGGCTTTTCTTCTTCCATGCCGATCCACATCGCTTCGTTTTCGACGGCGCTTGCCGGGTTCAG
>JALHLM010000483.1:0-2592 GCA_022844585.1 Pirellulales bacterium
GGCCAACTTGGTCACGCCGGCCAACAACGGCTGGCGAGCCTCATCGTCAAAGACCATCTTTTTTGCCACAGCGAGAGTCCTCCTAAAGCTGGTAATGCGGGGGAGATACGGTCAACGGCCGCCGGGTCGACCGGACTGCAAAAGCAACCAGGGCCACGGCACGCCGAAAAGCTCGGAATTTGACATCGAACGACACCCCGGAGCCGCACTTGGCAGGCGCGGGATATCGTGCAGAGTCTTAAAGCAAGGGGCGTGCCGCAAATCGGCCCCCGCCTTAAACCCTTGCCGTCAGAGTTTTTAAGCGACAGAGGCTCGACGCCACATCGCGGGCATTTGTTTGCCAGACTGTCAAACCGGCAGTTCGCACGCTGAGCGAAGAATCTGGGCGATTCCGCTCTCACTCTGCGGAAGGATATGTAGGCCTGATAAACGGCATTAGCATTACTGATAGCTTTTCGAGAAGGACCTACTTCTTCGAGGTGACGCCATGATGCACGCACGACAGATGGTTCTTGTCCCTTTCATCTTCGTTTCCGTCCTCGCCACCGTTGGCAATGGCGTGACAATCGGCTTTGAATCGATCGCGTCGGAAACGCTCGTGCGCGACCAGTATTTGTCCCAAGGATTGCGCGTTGATGGCGAGGGGCCGACGTCGGGACTTGTCTATTCCAAGGGAACGCACGACGTGCCGCTGGGCTATCCAAGCTCGGGAACGCAAGTGATGGACATCGGCCCTCTGGGGGCGGCGACCCGATTCTGGTTCGTCGACCCAGACAATCCTGCTCAGTTGTTGGGCGCGCGGCGATTCCGAGTCATTATTTACGATCCCCTCGAAGGCCGGTTTCGGTATCGAGCATTTGGAGTGGATGGAGTCCCTTTCAGGGCGGATGAGTTCGTTCATTCAGGCTATCTTCGATATTATGAGTTTGGAGCTTCCGCATCTCAGCCTTTCGGAGGTGTGGAGCTCATGTCGTTGAATGGTTCGCGCCACCGCGTGATTGATGACATTCAGATCAAGTTCGTGCCGGAGCCGTCGACCAACGGCCTGATGTTTGGTTGTCTATTCTTCGTCGGCAGCGCGCTGACGTGGCGCACGGGGCGTCGCCAACCGGGGCGACTTGCTGTCCGCTCCGTCGTCCTTGCCTTGCCAGCAACTCTGGTACTCTGCCTGGTGTGTCCGCCCACGGCCTCCGCCGTCACGATCGACTTCGAGTCGATCCCGTCGGAGACGTTGGTGCGGAATCAGTTTCTGTCGCAGGGTCTGCGCGTCGATGGCGAGGGGCCGACGTCGGGACTTGTCTATTCCAAGGGAACGCACGGCATTCCGGTCAGCTTTGTTAGTTCTGGAACACAAGTGCTTGACGTGGGTCCGCAGGGCGCCCCGACCACGTTTTGGTTTGTGAATCCTGACAATCCAGGACAGCCGTTGGGCGTAGTGCGTTTCGGATTCACGCTATTCGGAACGCCCGACGACACGTTTCGGTATCGAGCGTTCGGACTCGATGGAGTGCAGTTCAGGGCAGATGAATTCGAACGGTGGAATTCAGGCTGGACGCTGTCCACGCCGTTATCAAAACCATTTGGCGGCGTGGAAATCATGTCGGTGAATGGCGCAAGCCATCGTGTTGCCGATGATCTGCGGATCAAATTCGTCCCAGAACCGGCCAGCGGGGGCCTGGCGATTGGGTGCTTACTCGCATTGAGCGGCGGCGCCGGCTTATGTCGCTTAGCAAATCCGCGCAAACACACTCGCAAGCTTACGAAGTTAGCGTTCCTGTTGTGCGTACTGATTCCGCTGTCGCACACCTGCACTGCGAAAGCCAGAACTGTCACGCTCGACTTCGAGTCGATTGCTTCAGGGACCCAGCTGACGGATCAATACCTGGCGGACAGCGTGCTATGCGCCTCTGAATCCGCTTCGTCCGGCTTCATTAATTCGAAAGGGACGAACGACATTCCGGCGGGCTTTCCGTCGTCGGGGACGCAGGTGTTGCTGCTTAGCGACAGTTCCACAAGTTTCTTTTTCGACTTCGTTGACCCGAATAATCCCGATCCGTTTGATCCAGCGGCGGATGTACTGGTACGTCGCCTTCGTTTCACTGTGGGGAGCACGGCCGACGACACGTATCGATTCGATTGGTATTTTGTTACCGAAAACAACGAGTTTCTGCATTTGGGGGACGTGGCGGCCACAGCTCCGTCGCTGTTCGACTCCGACGTCGTCCTTGGCCCCTTCGCCGGAGCGCCCCTAACGAGACTGCAACTCTACGCAACGACGAGCGGCATTGTGATCGACGACGTGATTGTGGACTTCGTGCCGGAGCCGTCGTCGATTGGTCTAGCAATTGTTTGCCTGCTGTCGCTGCTTGGCGCGGCCGGCCGTTGCGCGACAAAACCGAGACGGTCGGCAAAGTGTTCGGCACCCTGCTTGGGGATCTCAGTCATCTGGCTCGCGACTGCCGGCCCTGCGGCGGCCGAGTGGGTGACGATCGACTTCGAGTCGATTCCTTCGGAGACGCTGGTGCGCGATCAGTTTCTATCACTGGGACTGCGCGTCGATGGCGCCAGCGGAAACTCGGGCATCGTGTACTC
>JALHLM010000483.1:2602-4684 GCA_022844585.1 Pirellulales bacterium
AAAGTTCCGGAACTCAGGTCTTGGATATTGGCAATGAGACCGGGGGCGGCAAAACCATTCTCCACTTCGTCAACCCCAATCGTCCATCGACGCCAGTCGGAGTGCGCGAAGCCTTTATGAAAATCGGCGACGACAGTTCTCACAGCTTTCAGCTCGAAGTCTTTGGCGACCAGGGCGAGCTGCTTACTAGCTCGGGCTGGTTCGGCTCCCCGGGATTGTTTTTTAGGTTGGACGCACTGGACGAACTCAAGGCGAACTATGCTCCAGACGTTCCGCCCGTCTACAGCATCTCGTTGCGTGCTGGAGGATCAGGCCAAGTTGTCATCGATGACGTGACATTCGAATTCGTGCCGGAGCCGTCGTCGATTGGTTTAGCGATCGCTTCCTTCCTGGCGCTGTTCGGCGCCGCGAATTGCCGTCGCATTTCGACCTTCACCGGCAATACAGACGGTCGCACTACTCGCAACCGCCTCACGCTACGCCTGTTTTGTCGTGCCTAATGGAATAGATACATGCCAGCGACTCCTCCTGCGATGAAACACGCGGCCAAAAACAGGGCCGTTGTCGTTGCCTTCATCGACTCGGATTGATTCTCACGCAGGCATGCGTTCAGGCTTCCTAAAAACAAACCGCCCGGAAGCCCTAAAAAGTAGGCTTGAACTTCCATCAGCCAGCGGTTCCAGCCCAGGATTACCGAGCAAACCAAGTAGCCAGCCAAGAAAGCTTGCCAGCAGCGCGGTGCAAGTGTGAAAAGAACGAGCGAAAGCAGCCCGGCAGTCCAAAGTGCGCTAGCGAAGAGGCGATCCAACTCCGAATGATGCGGATTGGGCCAAGGCAAGGAACCAACGCGTATGCCAGCAAAGAAACTCGCTGAAGCCAGCACGGCAACCATCAGTGTGGAAAGTTGGTAGCGCATTGAACTCAGGCGTTAAGTTTCATTGGGTCGTCAGAGTCCCGTAGGTCAGGCACCGCCGCCGAGCGCAAAGATTCGGCGCGCGAGCATGTCGAAGTCCATACTCGCTGCCAACAGTGTGCCTGACATGGGCGCGGCGTGCAATCATGTCAGGCACAACCTTATGCGGACGTGGGGACATTGCCGCGATACGCTCGGCTGCCTGCCCGTCGGCTTCGACATCGGTGCCTGACCTACAAAATGCGCCGCTTACTCTGCACTTGCCACCCCCTCCAGCACCTTCAATTCCTGCACCAGCGCCCGCAAGAACGGCTCCACGTCCGTCACCAATCCCACGGTTTGAAACGACCCGCGGTCGCTCAGTTTGATCACCGTCGAAGGATTGATATCCGCGCAGACGACCTTCACCCAGGCCGGCAGCAAGTTGCCGACGGCGATCGAGTGCAGTGTCGTGGCGATCATCAGGCAGAACGTGACGCCGCGGATTTTTTTGCGCATCTCTTGTTGTGCGACGAGCACGTCGGTGATCACGTCCGGCAACGGGCCGTCGTCGCGGATGCTGCCGGCCAGCAGGAAATCGACGCCCTGCCGGACGCATTCGTACATCACGCCAGAGGTGAGCAGCCCCGATTCAACGGCCTGACGAATGCCCCCCGCGCGGCGGATGCGATTGATTGCCCGCAGATGATGCTCGTGCCCGGAATCGGCCACGTCGCCGCGATCCAAGTGTACGCCCAGGCTCGTGCCGAACAACGCCTGTTCGATATCGTGCGTGGCCAGCGCATTGCCGGCGAACAGAATATCGACATAGCCCGAGCGGATCAGCCAGCCGAGGTGTTCTCCACTGCCGGTGTGAACAATCGCTGGCCCGCCGACGATCAGCGACTTGCCGTGCGACTGCTTGTTCTTGAACAGATCGCGCGCAATCTCGCGGATCGCCACTCCCTTCGGCTTCTCGCTGCTCACCGCGCTCTGCATGAACTCAAAGCCGCGCTCGTTTCGCTCCCGCTCCGGCGGAAAGCAACGCACGCCCGCATGCCCCACGACGAGCTGGTCGCCAAGTCGCACCTCGGTCATCGGCACGCAGCGGGCCTTTGCGTCCTCGATCATCACGCCACAGTCCATCTCCTGATCCGCGACTTCGATCCAGTGGCCGTTCAGCCGAATCT
>JALHLM010000484.1 GCA_022844585.1 Pirellulales bacterium
CCTTGACGGCCGTTTCCAGAATCCGCTCGCAGGGGACCATCACGCCGAGGTCGATGACCTCGTAGTTGTTGCAACCCAACACGACGCCCACGATGTTCTTGCCGATATCGTGAACGTCACCCTTCACGGTGCCAGCAACAACTTGCCGCGCGGTTGATGCGCTTCGCCGCTCTTGAGCTTTTCCTCCTCCATGAAGGGCAGTAAATACGCGACCGCCTTTTTCATTACCCGGGCGCTCTTCACGACCTGCGGGAGGAACATCTTTCCTTCGCCGAACAAATCGCCGACGACCGACATCCCGGCCATCAACGGGCCTTCGATGATATTCAGGCACGTGGCGTAACTCTGGCGAGCCTCTTCGACGTCTTCGACGACGAATTCGTCCAGGCCCTTGATCAGCGCATGCGCCAGGCGTTCCTGGACCGTTCCTTGACGCCAGGTGAGATCCGGCCCGGTCGCCGCGCCGGCCTGTCCCTTCACGGTCTCGGCGAATTGAACCAGCCGCTCGGTGGCGTCCGGGCGGCGATCGAACAGCACGTCTTCGACGCGTTCCAGCAACTCTTTCGGAATCTCTTCGTAAACTGCCAACTGGCCGGCGTTGACGATGCCCATATCGAGGCCGGCGCGGATCGCGTGGTAGAGAAACGCCGAGTGCATCGCCTCGCGGACGACGTTGTTGCCGCGGAACGAGAAGCTGATATTACTCACGCCGCCCGAGATCTTCGCGCCGGGGCAGAGTTGCTTGATCAGCCGCGCGGCCTCGATAAAGTTGATCGCGTACTTATTGTGTTCCTCGATGCCCGTGGCGACCGTCAGAATGTTCGGATCGAAAATGATGTCGGTCGCCGGGAAGCCGACCGTCTCGGTCAACAGCTTGTAGGCCCGTTGGCAGATCCGCACCTTGTCTTCGACTGTGACGGCCTGCCCTTCCTCGTCGAAGGCCATCACCACGACCGCCGCGCCGTAGCGCCGCAGCAGTTTGGCTTGTTGCAGGAACTTCGCTTCGCCTTCTTTCAGGCTGATCGAGTTGGCGATCCCTTTGCCTTGGCTGCATTTCAGCCCGGCCTCGATCACTTCCCACTTCGAGCTATCCACCATCACCGGCACGCGGGTGACTTCCGGCTCGGCGGCGATCAGATTCATAAACCGCGTCATCGCGGCCACGCCGTCGATCAGCGCTTCGTCCATATTCACGTCGAGCACGTTCGCGCCGTTTTCGACCTGGCTTCGCGCCACCGCGACCGCTTGCTCGTATTGATTCCCCTTGATCAACCGCATGAACGCCTTCGAGCCGGTGATATTGGTCCGCTCGCCGATCATGATGAAGTTCGATTCGGGACGGATCGTCAGCGCCTCGGTGCCGCTCAAGCGCGTGAGCGGTTCGATCGTCGGAACCTGCCGCGGCTTGTGCTGGCGTACGGCGTCGCCGATCGCGGCGATATGCGCCGGCGTCGTCCCGCAGCAGCCGCCGACGATGTTCAGCCAACCGTTCGCGGCGAACTCGCCGAGCGTCTTGGCCATCATTTCCGGCGATTCATCGAAGCCGCCGAATTCATTCGGCAAACCGGCGTTCGGATGGCAACTCACGAGCACGGGCGCGATCTGCGACAACTCTTCGACATGCGCCCGCATCATGTCGGGCCCCAGGCTGCAATTCAGCCCCACGCCCAACAGCGGGATATGCGAGATCGAATTCCAGCAAGCCTCGACCGTCTGCATCGAGAGGGTGCGGCCGCCGGGAAAGATCGTGAATGACGCCAGCACCGGAATTCGCACGCCATGGTCGTCGAAGTATTTTTCGATGGCGAACAAGCAGGCTTTGAAGACCAGCGAATCGAAGGCGGTCTCCGGCAAAAGTAGATCGACGCCCCCGTCCACGAGCGCGGCGACTTGCTCGTAGTACGAGTCGACCATCTCGTCGTACGTGGCGTTGCGGTGCCCTGGGTCGTCGACCTTGCCCGCGATGGACAGCTGCCGGTTCGTGGGTCCGATCGAACCGGCCACGAACCGCGGCTGGTGCGGCGTCAACTTGGTGAACTCGTCGGCGGCCTCCCTGGCCAGCCGCGCCGCGGCGAGGTTCAGCTCGCGGACATGTTCGGACATCAGGAACTCGTCAACGCCCGCGCGCGACGAGCCGAACGTGTTCGTCTCGACAATGTCCGCGCCGGCCGCGAAGTATTCGCGATGAATCTCCCGGATCGCGTCCGGCTGCGTCAGGCACAGCACGTCGACGAAGTTCTTCACGTCCTTCGTATGTTTGGCGAACCGCTTCCCCCGAGCGTCCTCCTCGGTGAGGTGGAGGCGATGCACCATCGTCCCCATGGCCCCGTCCAGGACCAGAATCCGCTCGGTCAGCGAGTGCTTCAACAGTTCGGTTCGTTCCCCAGCCATTCCGCCCAGCCCGTCCTTTGAGTCCGTAAACGCAACAATCCACGCCGTTTAAGTTTAGCAGCGAAGCCAGCGCTTGTCTTAAAGCCTGTAGGTCCATTCGTAGGTCAGGCACCCCGGGGGAAGCCAAGACATGTCGCACTGCGTTAACTTAAGCCAGCACCCCAAATCCGCGCCGGCTAATTGCCTGACGGGAGAAGACGTCGAACCGTCAGGCAATTAGCCGGCATCGGCGTGGGATGTGGCCGCGCTTGATTGCTGTGCCGTGCTATTCACCTTCGGCCAGGGTGCCTGACCTACGCAGCTGCCGCCTACGAATAAGAGAGCATGCTACGCCGCCGCAGGTTCATCGTTCATCAGCGTTCGGCCGCTGAGCCAGAGATACTGCGGCATCAGGCCGATGCCGGCGACGATCAGGTGGCTGACGGCGGCGATTCCAAGCCATTTCAGCACGCCTTCGGTGAAGCCGTACGAATGGAGGCCCACGCCGAGCTCGTTCACTCCGAACCAGGACCAGCAGGTGCAGATGTTGCCGAGGATGGCCAGGATGGCGAGCCCGCGGTCGCCAACCATCTTGCCCCAGCGGGCATGCAGCACCAGCGCGTTCCAGAGGACGATAATCAGCGCGCCGTTTTCCTTCGGGTCCCAGCCCCAGAACCGGCCCCAGGAATCGTCGGCCCACAGCCCGCCCAGCACCGTGCCGATAAAGCTGAAGAACATGGCGAAGCAGATCACGCTGTAGATCATGCCGGCCAGGGTCTTGCTTAGGCTGCGATCGAGCCCAGGCGTACACACGCCGTAGATGATGTAGGCAATTCCCAGCAGTCCTGCCAGCAGCGTCGTCGCGTACCCGAGGGAAACGGTAACGACATGCGTCGAGAGCCAGAACTGCGTATCGAGCACAGCTTGCATGACGCCGATGGTGTCACCGTCGAGCGATAGGTAATGCGCCACAAGCAGGGTGAGGAAGCCCGCCGCGGCCCCGACCATCGTTGGCAGGCCGATTCGGAAAATCGATTCGAGCACCAAAGCCAGCGCGACGCATGCCCAGCCGATAAAAACGGCCGAGCTATACAGGTTCGTCACCGGAGCGTACTGCGAAATGTAAACGCGGGCGATGATCGCCACGGTGTGGACGAGCAGCGAGAAGGCCAGCAGCCAGGTCGCCGACGTCTGGAACACGTGCAACGAACGCAGGCTCGGCAGGGCGCCGAACATGCCGATCAGTGAGCACAGGAAGCAGAAGAAATAGACGATCGCGGTATAAAAGAAAGGCTCCGCGCGATTGAACGCCGACTCGGCCCCAATCCGCGTGGCGCCGTACTCTTGCGGCGGCGCGGCGCCCAACTCGTTCCGGTAGGCGGCCACGTCGCGATTGAAGGCCTTGGGGTCTGCCTGGGCGTACGCGGTGAAAATCTGGCTCCATTTGTCCACCGCGGGGTTAATCTTGACGTTCGCCAGCGGGGCTTTCGCGGCTTCGTCTCCCCCATGGGCGCGCATGATCTCGCGCCGCCAGAGATCGAACGTGGCCGTCGAATACGCGGTCCATTTCCCAGTTGCATCGTCGGTCGGCGGGATCGCCAACGGCGGCGTGCCGCGCTCCAGGAACTCCGCGCGTTGCATCGCCGACATCACGTCTTCTTGCGCGTGATCCGGCCGAATGACCGTGGCCGAGAACGCCTGCCTCAGCGTGATGACTTCGCCGAGCTTCTTCTCCAGCTCCAGCACTTTGCGTTGATAAGCGCTCATCTTGTCGGGCGGCGTTTTGCGTGCTTCCTCCGCCTGCTCTTCCAGCACCGGGAGCTTATCCTGGAACTCGGTGATCGCGTAGTAGTGCAGCTTGCGGCGTTCCAGACCCAGCGTGGCGAGCAGATCGAGGTGGTCGATACGGAAGACCTTGTACGCCATCGCCTCGTCGGGACGGGCCAGCAAGTCGGCCAACCAGCGAATCGCCGGCTGCTTCTTGTCGTTCACGTCGCGGAATTCGATCTTGCCGGAAAGAATGCGGAGCGTATTGCGCGCCACGGTATCGAGCGGCTTCACGCGCCCCTGATGTGCGACCGGCAGTTTGCCGAAGGCATCCAGATCCATGCCAGCGTGCGGCTTGAGCGGCTTCATGGCGTAGTAGCTGACGAACATCGCCGCCAGCAACACCGCGCCGGTGGCGAACCAACGCTCGCGTTTGCCGATCCAGGATTCGGCTTGCTCCGCATGCAGACGCCCGCGGCGGACCCGCGCAGCTTCCCCGGCGCGCTTGGCCGACTGTTGCA
>JALHLM010000485.1 GCA_022844585.1 Pirellulales bacterium
CTCACATCGCGATTCCCAGGAACCTTGAGCTATGCAGGCAATGGCCAGCATCGCACGCGACAAGAACGGCTGCCGGCGTAATCAGTTCGTTGCCGCCGGTGGAAAGCGCCTGGTGATCCGGCTGGGGAAGGTTTCCCAACGCACGGCCGAAAGCACCAAATACCGCGTGGAACAGTTGGTCGAAATGTTGAACTATCCGCGGGCATGGACCCGGAGTTGGCACAATGGGTTGCCAACCTGGAACCGACGTTGGCAGGGAGGCTGGCCGTCGTCGGCCTGATTCAGAAGCTCGAAGCTAAGGCGGCGGCGACGCTGGGCATTTGTTGACCAACCACATCGACGGCCGAGCCGACGCGAAGCCGGCGTCAAAACTGGTTTGGGGGAATGTTCGCCGGAACTTGACTGAGTTTTTCGGCGACGCGCGCGACGCGCGGACGATCACGCCGGGCAGCAACCCGGCGATGGGGCCCGGCGGCTGGGCAAACGCCAATCTCAGAACCACTTTCGAAAAGATCGTCCGCCGCGCCGGGCTGACCACTTGGCCCCGCCTGTTTCACAATCTTCGGGCTAGCCGCGAAACTGAACTGGCGGAAACTAATTCGGTGCAAAGTGTCACGAGCTTGCTAGGGGAACACTCCGGCCGCGGCGATGCGTCACTACCGGATAACGACGAATGAACATTTTGAGGCGGCCGCAAACGTTGGCACCAAAGCGGCGCAGAATCCAGCGCAGCAGGCGTCCGTAATGAAGCGCGGCGAACCGCAAGCAGCAACGTCATTGCATCAAAAAAAAACCCCGGTTTTGCCGGGGTTTGCGGTACTCTGCGATTCGATGCAGTGTACAAATGTGGAGGATAGGGGACTTGAACCCCTGACCTTCTGGCTGCCAGCCAGACGCTCTCCCAACTGAGCTAATCCCCCGACGGATGCCCGCTCGGCCAATGGCCCGGACGGGAACGTAGAACGGTATCACTGTCCCGGGGGGCTGTCAAGTTGGCGATCGAGACGGATCACTACGTCTAAGCCCGGAAGGCCCTCGAAGCCGTAGGTGATGGTGACGTCAGCGGAGGCCTTCCCTGGGCTTTGCGTTTTGCGTCGTCGGTTTTCGAACCGCCCCAGCCCTCCCAGGGCACGCCCTTCATGAAAACTGGGCGCTGTTTGCAAGATTTTTCCCAGGCCGGCGAAACACTCTCTGTCGCCGGGCGTTTCCGGCTGCTTACTTCGCAGGGGTCCAAGGCCATGCACAAGCCAAGGTTTGCCCAACACGTCGCCGCAAAAGTCATTGGGGAGGAACACATTATGTGCAAGAAGATCGTCATGGCCGCGACCGGGCTGTGCCTGGTCTTGGGGTTGTTTTTCGGCCGGGACGCCGCCAGCTACGTCGGCACCTCGGTGGGGTGGGTGAAAACAGCCGTCAAGGACAACGTCCCGCCCGAGTTCGAGTTGGAGCGTGCCCGCGGATTGGTCCGGAACCTGGTTCCCGAAATCCGCAAGAACATGCACGTGATCGCCCAGGAAGAGGTGGAAGTGGCCCGTTTGGAGCGGGAAATCGCCGCCACGGAAGAAGGCCTCGTCAAGGACAAGGCCGACGTCACCCGTCTGAGCGGCGATCTGAAGCTGCAGCAAGTGTCGTACAACTACGGCGGCCGCAACTTCAGCCAGGACCAGGTCAAGCGCGACCTGAAGGCCCGGTTTGTCCGCTACCAGACGAAGGAAGAGACGTTGGCCAGCCTGCGTGAGATTCACGAGGCCCGCCTGAAGAGTCTGCAAGCCGCCCAACAGAAGCTGGCGGGCATGCAAACCGAGAAGCGCAAGCTGGAAGTCGACTTGGAAGCCCTGGCGGCGAAGCTGAAGATGGTTGAAGCCGCGCAGACGACGTGCGACTATAAGTTTGACGACAGCCAACTCTCGCGGGCCAAGGAATTGGTCAGCGAACTGCGCACCAAGCTGGACGTCGCCCAAAAGCTGGTTGACGCCGACGGCGCCGACCTCGGCGAAATCCCGCTCGACGAGACGGTGACGGAAGACATCGTCGCCCAGGTCGATGAGTACTTCTCCGGCAACGCCGACCAGAAGGTCGCGCATGCCGCGGAAATCGAATCGATCGACTGAACGACGCCGGGAGTCTGCGACGTCTCGAAGTAAACCGCGTCCGGGGGAAGCGAAACGAATGATGAATGATGAATGACGAATGATGAATTCAAATCAGTCGTCACGAAACCATTCCAGTTCGGTTCCTTCCCCCGTTCATTATTCATCATTCTTCCTTCGTCATACTCGCTCATGTTCCAGAGCTGGCGACTTAAACTACGGGAGGCGGAGGAGGCGTACCGCGCTGGTCGCTTCCAGGACGCCGGGAAGTTGCTCAAGGACCATGAGCTGAATGGCTTCCTGCCCGCTCAGCAGTTGCTCGCCAAGGTTGCCGATCAGCTCGCGCATCGCGGACGGAATCAACTCGCTCGCGGCGAAAGCCGTGCGGGCTGGCAAGATTTGGAGATGGCCATGCACTGGGGCGCGAATCAGGAACTGCTCGGCGCCGCCCGCGAGGATTTCGTGCGGCACGTGCTGGAGGAGTCCGAATCGCTGATTGCGGCCGGCGAGCCGACGACGGCGCTGGATCGGCTCCGCGAGTTGGATCGCCATCATGCCGCCAACGCCGACGTGCGGGCCCTGAAGCAAGTCGCGCAGAAGATGGAAGGCGCCGATCGACTGGCGCGCAGCGGTAAGTTCGCCGAAGCCGAGCAAATGATCGCGGGGGCCGTGGCCCTGCGGCCCGGTTCCGGCGCGCTCACCGCCGCTCGCCAGGCCTGCCTCGCCAAAGGGGCCGAATGCCGCAAGCAATTGGAAGACCTGCACGCCGCCATGCTCGCCGAGCAGTGGACGAAAGTGCTGTCGACCTCGGAAGCGATCCTGGCGCTCGCCCCGGCACACGAACAAGCTCGGGATGCGCGACGCCGCGCCTGGCAAGCCGTCGGGATCGGCGTGGCGAGCGCGCCGGTTTCACCGCGCCGTGCGACGCCGACCGCGTTCGCCGAAGCCCGCTATCCTCGCGAGATTCGTATGGCCAGCGTCGAAGATTTCTCCGCCGCGTCCGAAAACGATGGAAGCGATGAACGCTTCGTCCTCTGGGTCGACGGCGTAGGCGGCTTCCTGGTGTGCACCGCGGATACCGTGACGCTCGGGCAGCCTGGTCCGGGGGCGAATACCGATATCGCCATCCTGGGCGATCTCTCGCGCAACCACGCGAAGATTCGTCGCGGGGGCGAAGGTTATCTGCTGGAGCCGGTTCGCGAAGTGATCGTCAATGGCCGGCCAGTTTCCGCGCCCACGACGCTCACGGATGGTGCCTTGATTGACTTAGGAGGGGGCGTGAAGCTCCGCTTCCGCCGCCCGCACGCCTTGAGCGCTACGGCCCGGCTGGAATTTCTCAGCCGTCACCGCACCGTTCCGGCGGTGGACGCGGTATTGCTGATGAGTGATTCGTGCGTCTTGGGCCCCGGGCCGAACAGCCATGTGGTCTGCCGCGACTGGAAACAAGACGTGGTCCTTTCCCGGCACGACGGACAGTTGTATTGCCGGACGAAAGGACGCCTGGAAGTGAACGGCGTGTGTTGCGAAGGCCGCAGCCCGGTCGAACGCAACGCCCAGATCGCCGGCGATGATTTTAGTTTGAGCTTGGAACAGGTTTGAAGCAGGAACAAGATCGGCATGGGTGGCTGGGGTCGAATGTACGCATTCGCCCCCAGCAAGTTCGACTGGGGGCGAACGAGTACGTTCGACCCCAGCCACCCGAACGATTCGTGAAAAACTGCAGCCCAGCCGAGAGCGAAGTGGACAAATGGAAGCGACAGCGGCTACCCTAGTTCGAGGCGGTGATGAACCCATGAACCTGACAGCCACCCATGCCGGGAACCCGCGTGAACCTCGCGGCGGCGCCATGCGCTTCACGTATCCCAGCGGCTCACGTCCGCTGGAAGGCTACACGATTAAACGCGGCATCGGCCGCGGCGGTTTCGGCGAAGTTTATTACGCCACGAGCGATGCCGGTAAAGAAGTTGCGTTGAAGCTGATTCGCCGCAATCTGGAAATCGAGCTGCGCGGCGTCACGCAATGTTTGAATCTGAAACACACCAACCTGCTGGGCTTGTTCGACATCCGCGATGACGAGCAAGGCGATAGCTGGGTGGTGATGGAATATGTCAACGGCGAATCGCTGGAAGACGTGATCCTGCGTCACCCGGGCGGAATTCCCGTCGCCGAAGCGATGCGTTGGTTCCAGGGCATCGCGGCTGGCGTGGAATACTTGCACGACCACGGCATCGTCCACCGCGACTTGAAGCCAGGCAACATCTTCTCCGACGACGGGATGGTGAAGATCGGCGACTACGGTTTGTCGAAGTTCATCTCCGCCAGCCGCCGAAGCGGGCAGACGGAAAGCGTTGGCACGGTCCATTACATGGCGCCGGAGATTGCCAACGGCCGTTACGGGAAACAAATCGACGTCTATGCCCTCGGCATCATTCTGTACGAAATTCTGACCGGCCAGGTGCCGTTCGAAGGGGAGAGCGTCGGCGAAGTGCTGATGAAGCACCTTACCGCGACGCCGGACCTGTCGCGCGTGGCGGAGCCGTTTCGCCGCGCGATCGAGAGCTG
>JALHLM010000486.1 GCA_022844585.1 Pirellulales bacterium
TTTCAGTGTTCAGTTTTCAGTGTTTCTTAACTTCGGTTGACTGTTGCTCAATGCGTTCTGGCCGTTTCCATTTCATTTACGAAGCCATTCTCTTCACTGAAAACTGAACACTGAAAACTTCAAACTCTCCCATGCATTTCCGCACCCGCGCTATTCATGTCGGCCAGGAACGTGATCCCACGACCGGGGCCGTGGTGCCGCCGATTTATGTCGCGAGCACGTTCGCGCAGCCTGGGGCCGGCGTTTGGGGCGAGTACGACTACTCCCGCTCGGGCAACCCGACGCGAAAGAACTTCGAGACGACGATCGCCTCGTTGGAAGGCGGCCTCAAAGCATTGGCGTTCGCCACCGGCATGGCCGCCACACATTGCGCGTCGATGCTGCTCGCGCCCGGCGATGAAATCGTGGCCGGGGCCGATATCTACGGCGGTACGTATCGCCTGCTGCATAAAGTGACCGCGCGGAACCAGGTGCGGATCACCTTGATCGATTCGACCGATCTTGCGGCAGTCGCGGCGGCCATGCGGCCCGGCGTGAAATTGCTGTGGATCGAGAGCCCCGGCAACCCGTTGATGTCGATCACCGATATCGCGGCCTGCGCCGAGATCGCCCATCGGCATGGCGCGCTGCTGGGCGTCGACAGCACCTTCGCGACGCCGGCGCTGACCCGGCCGCAGGAATTAGGCGCTGACATCGTCATGCACTCCGCCACCAAGTACATCGGCGGGCACAGCGACCTCACCGGCGGCGTGCTCGTCGTGCGCGACCAGGAACTGTTCGATCGACTTTACTTCTTGCAGAACGCCACCGGCGCGGTCATGGGCCCCTGGGAATCGCACCTTTGCTCGCGCGGACTCAAAACGCTCGACCTGCGTGTACGCGAACACTGCCGCACAGCGCAACTGCTTGCCGAGCATTTAGCAAAGCACCCCAGTGTGAATCGCGTCCTCTATCCAGGTCTGCCGAGCCATCCCGGCCACGAACTGGCCGCGCGCCAGATGCAAGTCGGCTTTGGCGGCATGCTCACCATTGAAGTCAAAGGGGATCTCGCTGCGGCGAAGCGGGTCTGCGAAAGCACCAAGTTGTTTCAACTCGCCGTCAGCCTCGGCGCGGCGGAATCTTTGATCGAGCAGCCCGCCACGATGTCGCACGCGAGCTACGACCGCGCCGATCGCCTCGCCCACGGCATCACCGACGGTCTGGTCCGGCTGAGCGTCGGCCTGGAGGCGTTTGAGGATTTGCGCGACGATCTCGACCAGGCGCTGGCCGGCTGATCTGTTTGGCGAGCGGTCACTCTCTGCAAGCCCAGGGAAGGCCACCAACAGGCTTTGCCAATGGAGAAATCTCCTAGGGCCTTCCCTGGGCTTAGCGGATATCAACGACGTTAAAATGAGCAGGTTGCGCAAACCTTTTCAATTATATCGACTTTAACGAAAGAACCGACCTTAGCGATTCCGATACTTTGGCTGGATTAATCGCCTTAAGGCTGCGCCCTCGTAGCCGGGCGTCGTGACCAGATCGAGGTTGAGTCGCCATGTGCGGTAACCGAACATCCCCAGCGAGAATTGCCGTCGCCCTGTTCCTGGGATGCGCTCTGAGCGGAACGGCGGCCCCGGCCGCGGCGCAGCAATCCAGCCGTTCGATCTACGCCAAGCAGGGACAGTTTGCGGCACGGACGACGAATTACTCTCCGGCCTGGCGGGTCCACCCTAACGTTCGCCAACCCCAGCCTGTTGCGCGATCCGCACGGCAGGATGGCGTGCGACAAGTGCGCCATCAACAGGAAGTCCTGGAGCCCCCCTTCGGCGACGAAGAATCCGGCGTGCCCGCCTTTGAAGACTCCGCTCCGGTCGAAGAAATCCCCGCCGCGGAGCCCGTGTTGAGCGCTCCGGCTGCGGAAACGCAACCTGCCTATGAGCCCGCGCCACCTACGGTTGCGCCGCGCTCCGCGCCGCGGACGAACGGCCGTCGATCGCCGACGCTGGCTCCGCCGCGCGTTCAGGAAGAAATCGCTCCTGGCGCTGAACGCTACGAGCAAATCCCGGCGCCGCGCGGAGTGCAGCGCGCACAGCCGGACTTCGATTACGAGATCACCGAGCAATACAGCCCGGACGAATACATTGAAGAAGGCGAGTACTACGACGACGGGATGTCCAGTTGCCCCGATTGCGGACAAGTCGGCGACTACTGCGAATGCGGCCCGCCAAACGTCTGCGACGACACGTGGCCCTGCTGGCACGCGCGCCAGCAGTGGCGCAACTTCCGCTTGTTCGGCGGCGGCTGGGATATCGGCTGCCCATGGAACTGGTGGGACGAGCTCTCGCTGTCGTTCGGTCCGCATTCCTTCAAGGGTCCGCTCGATCAAGGCCAGAACGGCAACTTCGGGTTCCAGGAGTCCGTCAATTGGGGCGGCCCGCTGTCGCATTGCCGCGGCATCGGCTTTCAACTCGGCGCGCAGGGCGTCCACAGCAACTTCGCCGGCGACAACGTCAATGGCGGCGGCGAGGATAATCGCAATCAGTCGTTTGCGACAGCAGCCATCTTTGCCCGGGCGCCGAACAACCATGGCTGGCAGCTCGGCGTGGCCTTCGACTGGCTCGAAGACAACTACTACGTCGACGTCTCGCTCAACCAGATTCGTGCGGAGTTGAGCTACGTCACCTTCTGCGGCAGCGAAGTGGGCGCCTGGATCGCTAGCAGTTCCGATACGAACGAGGACGTCGACACCGGCATCATCTACGAATCGACCGACATGTACGCCTTTTATCTACGACACTGCATGCCGAGCGGCGGCGAAGGACGCATCTGGGGCGGCGGCACCGGCGACGGCAATGGCATGATCGGCGCGGACTTCCGCGTCCCGCTCACGAATCGCTGGGCGTTCAACGGCGCGGTGAACTACGTCATCCCGCAGGAGGGCGCCGGACAGGACGGGCTCAATGAAGAGTCGTTCGGCATGACGATGAACCTGGTTTGGCACCCGTTCCGGCCGCGCGGCGGCCATTCCCTCAACAACGGCCCTTACCGCCCGTTGTTCAGCGTCGCGGACAATAATACGTTCATGGTCGACCGAGAAACGGGAGCGGAGCAAGGAAGTGCGAATGATGAATGATGAAAATGAGAGGCCGCATGTCGCACAATGTTCATCATTCGACATTCATCATTTCCCCCTCACCCCTTGCTCTGCAGCGCAATCACGCCATCCCAATCCGCCGGCGGAATACGGTTGTGTTGGCCAATGAAGACGGTCAGAAAATCTTTCGCTTGATCGTGCGCCGGCACCTCTTGAAGATGCTGCAAGGCTTCATTCCAGCGCCCGGCCAAGAGCGCGTCGACCGCTTGTTCGTACGCCGCGAGATGCGCGTCGGTGAGCAACGGATACTCGACGGCCGGCGGCAGCAATTCCGTTACCATTACGGGCGTCTCCAGGCCGTAGGGCCGCACCAGCGCCAAGCGCCGGAACCGCGCCATTTCAGGGCCTACCGATGCGCGCAAGGCATCGGCCGTGGGGCCGTCCATCAGTATCGGTGCGTGCAGCAGTTTGGTCATGCCTTCCAGGCGTGAAGCCAGATTCACGACGGGGCCGAAGACCGTCACCTTGGTCTGATCGAACGTGCCGATCTTGCCCGCCACGGCGCGCCCGGTGGCGAGACCAATGCCCACCTGAAAATCGGCCAATGAATGTTCTGGCTGCAATGCCGCCGCGGCGTATTCCTTGCGAATCGCGAGCGCAGCTGCGCAAGCCCGCGCCGCGGCATCCGGTTGCGGCAGCGGCCAGCCCCAGAAGCCCATCGCCGCGTCACCATGAAAATCACCAACGACGCCGCCACGCGACAGAATGTGATGCGTCAGGACGCCCAGGGCCTCGCTCACGCGCTTAAGCAGACCGAGCAGGTCCTTGGCCGATTTCTCGGATGCCCGCGTGAAGCCCCGCAAATCGCAGAACAGTACGGAGACCTCGGTCTCGCGCGGCGCGAGCGCTTCGTCAGGGTCTTCGACCTCGAGCGCTTCCAACACCGCTGGCGACAGAAACTGGCCGAGGCTCGATTTCTGCCGTTGCAGTCGTTTCAACTCACGCAGCGAACCGAGTGCGCCGCCGACCATCTCGGCGAACTTGAGATCGTCTTTAATCTCCGCGCCATCAGTCGGCGTGTTGCGCGGCGTATGCTGCTCGAAGCGCCCTGCCACGTACACCGACCAACCGCCGCTCGGCTTGCCCAGCACGGGCGTGCAAAACGCCCAGTCGTAGTTTTCGCTGGCCGTGAACGTCTGTGGCGTCGCGCGGCGGCTCGGTTCCCAGACGTGCAGCACACTTTGCCTGCGCTCGATCGCAGCGCGCACCAACGCCGTGCTCGGTTGAAACGCTTCGCCGGGCGCGACGCGGCTGTCCCAATAGAGAATCCGCGTCTGTCGCAACTCCAACTCCGCTTCTGCCGGCTCCAAAGCCACGATCGCGGCCGCCGTCGCGCGCGGGATGCCGCTCAGCAGCATGTTCACCAGCCGGACAAACAATTCGTGATCGCTCGCCGCGTTCTGAATCACCTGCGGCAACCGGCTCAGCACTTCAATGCGATGATCCGGATTGCGAAACCGCAGTTCTTGCAGGTACTGCGCAGTAAACGTCTGCTCCT
>JALHLM010000487.1 GCA_022844585.1 Pirellulales bacterium
CGGCCCAATTGCTCGCGCACGGCGCCGTAACGCTTAACGAATTCCTCGGCGCGGGCCTGCATCGACTCGCTGATGTTCATGCGTTCCTCTCAGTTTTCAATGTGGACAATGCACACTAGCCCGTAGCGCAAGCGAGGGAGAGTTGACGTTGTTGTGGCACGGTCTCCCGACCGTGTCACGGCTCCGACCGAAGGTCTCCTGCTCCGGACGCCAGCGTGGCACGGTCGGGAGACCGTGCCACAACGCGCGCGTCACTTGACGCGACGTGCGCCGCATCTGATTCCCGCTCAATTCTCTTCGTGTCGCTTCCGCGCTTCCTTCTTGGCTTTCAAAAGCCGATTCGTGTAGCTGTTCTCATCTTCCGGGCCGGTCGGCGCCATGCCGGGGCCGGTGGTCGGTTTCGTCAACGCCGGCGCGTCGGACTGTCCCAGCGCCGCGTCGATCGCTTCGGTCGAAACCGGCGCATCGGGTGTCGGCTCGAATCGCGTGGCCGCCTTGCGACGTTCCAAGTCGTCCGAAACTTGCGCCTTGCGACTGCGAAGGCGGTCCATGGTCGGCGTGGGCGTGGGGACGTGATCGCGCCCCAGCAACGTGTCGCGCATCGACGATGCCCAGGGGCCGACCCAATCGAGATTGACCGTCACGCGGCGAATAAACACGTCTCCAAAAAACACCAGGCAACCGGCCCAGACCAGATAGTGCCAGATGTCCTGGCTGCTCGTCGCCCGCGGCAGATCGTGGCGGAAACTGTTGAACTGCAGCAGAGTGACGGGATTCAACTGGCCGGTCGGATCGTCAATCAACGTGCCTTCCTTGCCCCCCTTGGGCGTCATCTTGGCAAGCTGCTGCAACAAAGGAGTATTCGTCTCCCGATCGCGATATTCGGCCGAATACGGCACATTCACGCCGGTGCGGATCGGCGTCGTGCCGGCGCCGGGATTGACCATCACGAAGTAGCTGCCGGCGTCTTCGCCGGTGAACTCGCCGACATAACGCCCCGGCGCGGTCTGCACCAGGTTCAAATCGCGCGGCTTCATATCCGGGCCGAGCACCGTGCTGTTCATGTCGAGAAAGTTCAAGAACTCGTCGTCTTTATCCAGCGCGGTGATCACGACTCGCACCTTGCCGTCGACGTTGTCGGTTGAGACGGTGAACTTCCCCTGATCGCCGACCGGCCGCATTGACCAGCGAATCATCTGGCTAAAGAACTGGTCGTACCCGGCCCAATCGGCCCAGGCCGTGGTCCAGCGCGAACCGGCGTCGCTCGTGAAGCAGACCGCCTTGCCCAGTCCATACGTCCAACTGGCCAGCAACGTCGTGTTGTCCTGCCCGGCCGGCTCCGGCGCGGTGAGTGAAACTTCGACCAACGGATTCTTTTTCACCGACGTCATCACGTAGCCGTGCATCGGTGGAAAACCCTCGTCGAGACCCGCCAACATCTCGTGCGGATAGCGCAACTGCGGCGTGAAGCCGTTTTTGTTTTCATGCACGAGCGGCCGCGCGACGCGACGCGCTTCCTTCTGATAAATCTGCGGCAACGCCTTGCCGGAGTTGACGGCGTAATACTTTCCGCCGGTCTGCTGCGCGATCTGCTGCATCAAGCGCGATTCCGCCGGCCCATGCGCGCCGATCGCCACGGTGGTGATCGTCACTTTGAGGCTCACCAGGTCGCGGATCGCGCGTTGCGACGGCGGCGAAGGATCTCCGTCGGAGATGACGATCATGTGCTTGATCGCCGGTTGCTCCGTGTCTTGAAGTTGCCGGAAACCCTTGTAGGCCATCGATAAGCCGGGATCGAAATCCGGCATATCCCCCGGTTGCATTCGGTCGAGCCGCGCCAGCATCTGCGGGCGATTGCCCCCCATTTTTAAGAAGCCGCGCGGCGCGTTCCAGAGCCATTGGTCGGTCGCGCCATAATGGATCACGGCGCAGAAATCCTGATTGCCGAGCGTCTTGAGCGCTTCCTGAGCAACGACCTTTTGCCAGTAGTTGCCGTCGGGCATTTCCGAGGCGTGCATGATCATGCACAGCGCGCCCTTGGGCACGACCTTGGCCGCTTTGATCTGGAAATCGAGCGGCATCGCCTTCTCGATTTCCGTGCTCGCCCAGCCGCCGGCGCCGAAGCTGTTCGGCCCGCCCAGCATAATCAGGCCGCCCCCCATGAGCTGCGTGTTCTGCGAGAGCATCATCAACTGGTCGTCGGTGAAATGCTCGCGCGGCACGTTGCCGAGGATGATCGTGTCGTACTGTTGCAGCTCCTGCAGGCCCGAGAACGCCTGATCGCTCTTCCGGACGGTGATCTCGATGTTCTGCTTCCGCATCCGATCGACGAGCAGTTCGTGCTCACGCGGGTTCTCGAAATCCTCGATCAGCAGCACTTGCCCGGAACCGCGGATATACGTGAACGCCGTCCCGCGATTGTTTTCCGCCATCGCGTCGTCGGCGGCCGTGTCGGGCACGAACTGGGCTTCGTAGCTATAGAACGCCGGCTCGTCGATCTGTTGCCGGATGGTGAACACCCGCTTGCCGGGCGGCAACATGACCTTCTGCTCCGAGATCGTGACCGGTGCATCGTCGGTCTGCTGGCGGACGATCAACGTCCCATTGACGTTGCCAGCGTCGACCTCGGTCGGCACCGCGGTGTTGTTGACCACGACGCGCAGGTCGAACGGCTGCCCTTTGCGGATATCGCTCGGCACGCTGACCTTTTCGACCAGCACTTCGGCGCGATGCCGAAAATGCACCGGCACGACGTCGATGCTGATGCCCGACTCAATCGCCCCTTGCGCCTGTTCGAGCGCGTCCCCCATGTTCTGATTGCCGTCGGTGACAATCACAATTCGCTTCGCCGAATCGCCCGGGAACGTGGCTTGCGCGAGCTTGATCGCTCCTTGCAGATTGGTGTACTCGGGATCAAGCTGCACCTCCTGGCCTTCGTTGATCTGCACGTCGGTGTCGAACGGCGGCGTTTGAATTGCCGCGTCACGCCCGAACACGACGACACCGGCCCGATCGTCGCGATCGCGATGTTCGCGAATCGCGGTATTGACGTAATCGACGAGGTTCTTGCGCTGCGAGGGCTGGATGCTCTTCGATTGATCGAGGAGATAAATGACCGACAGTTTCTCGGTCGACCGCTTGAGTTGGATATCCGCCAAGGCCAGTACGCAAATCGTCAGCACGAGCGTGCGGAAGGCCAGCGCGAAAATGCGCCGCACCGGCCCCAGCCCCGCCAGGCTCTTGAAACTGAACACCCACAACGGAATCAACAACACCGGCAACAGCCAAAGAAACTTCGGGCTGTCGAAGCCGAGCTGGTATTCGCGAAAGTAGTTGAGGAAATCCATTTGAGTTTGAAGTTTTCAGTGTTCAGTTTTCAGTAGTCACGCTGCGCCATCACCGCGACAACAGGCTCCTTTACTCCTCTTCTCCTTTACTCCTCCCTCAATCCATCACCACCCGCTGAATCCGGTGATTCTGCGAGTCAATCACGTTGATCCTGCCCTGGCGGTCGATCATGCTTCCCCAGGGGTGGAAGAACTCGCCCGGCTCCTTGCGGCCATATTTCCCGAAACAGCCCAACGACTTCCCGTCTTGCGTGAACTTTTGAATCCGATGGTTGCCCCACTCCGTGACCAGCAGGTTACCGTCCGCGTCCATCGAAATGTCGTAGGGATAACTCAACTCGCCGGGCCCGCTCCCGGGGGCGCCCCAATGGAACAGCAGCTTGCCCTCGGTGTCGAAAACTTGAATCCGATGGTTACAGGCGTCCGTCACCCAAATGCGATCCTGCCCGTCGATCCACATCTTTTGCGGTCGCACGAACTGGCCCAGCTCCTCGCCGTGGCCGCCCCATTGTAAAAGAAACTTGCGCTCCGGGGAAAACTTCTGGATGCGGTCAAATTCGCCGTATTCCGCCACGTAGAGGTTGCCCTGCGAATCCTCCGCGGCGTCGGTCACCAGGCCGAATTCGCCGGGCCCTTCGCCCATCGTGCCGCCAAGCTTTTCCAGCAGTACGCCTTCGGGACTGTAGATCAGCACCTGAAAGTAATGTGTATCGCTCACCAGCAGTCGGCCGCGGCGGTCGATCGACAGCCCGGAAGGACGCCCCGTGGCATGATCCGGGGAACTCCAGGCGCGGATGAAATTCCCTTCTTCGTCGAAGACCTGGATCCGTGCGGTCATGTCGACGACGTACAGCCGCCCTTCGGCGTCGATGCAGCCAGCCCGAGGTTTTTGGAACTTGCCGTCCTCGAGCCCGAGCCGGCCCCAAATTTTGTCGACTTCCCCCTGCGACGAAACGGAGTCGCGGCAGCCGGCGCTCGACGCGGCTGTCACCAGCGCAACAAGAACGATGAGTGCGCGAACCATTTTTCGGGGCTGCGTGGGCTGTTCCGAATCCTGACCTTTGTTGTAACGCACCGGCGGGATGGGTCGCCAGTGTTTTATGTTCGGTTTGCTGGCTTGTGTATTGGGCAGCCACACTTACCCAATCCTCATGCCCCGGGTTATTGACAGGATCGGAATACCCCGGGATACTCCCACCAACTGGGGAGAAATCCCCGGTTGTGAGAGGGGACGATCAAGCTCCTTGGCGGGATCGCGGATCGTCTCCTTTTTTTTGCGCTG
>JALHLM010000488.1 GCA_022844585.1 Pirellulales bacterium
GTGACATCGTTTGCAACCAGTTGCTCAGCACCAGTTTCTTCATGTCCACGTTCAGGCATTCTTCCAGCCGCCCGGCAGGTTCGTCGGACAACCGCGATTCCAGCAACTTGAAATCAACTTCGTTGAACGGCAATTCCTCCAGCTCCGCGTTTTCCGCGGCACGGAAGATCACCAGCACCGCCTGCCACTTCTTTTTGTCGCGCTGCATGGCTTCCAACAACTCCGGGCGCGGCAGCCACCGCCTGTCTCGCGCAATGCGGAGCAATTCATCCGCTTCTTCTTCCGCGTACTCGCGAATCCACTCAAAGACGATGACTCGGTCCGGTTCTGGCAAGTCGGCGGCGATCATGTCCTTCACACGTGCAATGCGCGCGCCCGGCGCATTCAGATTGCGTAATTCGGCTGTTTGCCCTTCAGACAGCGTGGACTGCCATTCGAAGTAGCGAACCATGACGCGCCGCAGTTCGGCCTCGTTCGGGTCCGCGCGGAGCGACGCTTCCAATTGCTCGATTCGCTGTCGCTCGTTGTCGTCCAGCCCTTCGAAATAGACGCGCGCCTTGGCGATCGCAGAGCGCTCATCGTCGCCCATCGCCGCCAGCCGCGCCAAATTCGTTTCGACGAGAGTCTTGCCTGTAGTAGCCTCTGCCGCGGTGGTGGCAGATGGAGCGTCGGTCGCGCTACTGGCGAATACATCTGCCTCGCGCAATTCGCGGAGGAATTCGATATTTGGCACCGCGCGGTACGCCAGGTAGTTCTCCAAGATCGGCAGATCGTCGGCCAGTTGCTGGTTCGGATCGGGCCAAAACAAGCGAACGGCGACAAAACTCACCAGCGCGCAGGCGGCCAGAATTGCCACGCCGCGCAACCACGAACGCAAGCTCCGTCGCATGGCGAACGTGTTCGCTTGCGACAGCGCTTCTTTCGCGACCACGGCCTCGACGGTCGTCGTGGCAAAGGCTTCGTTCACTTCCGCACGCGGCAGAGTTTCCAGCGCGTCCCAAACGCGCGTCAGTTTTCGGAGCGATTCGCGAACGCCGGGCTCGGAGACCAACCGCCGCTCCAGCTTGGCGCGCGCATCGGCGTCCAACTCGTCGTCCAGATAGGCGACCAGTTCTTCGTCCAACGCGTTGGGTTCCCGGTCGTGCCGGGCCGGCGCCGTCATGACGGATCGGGGTGGTCGCCCCGCTCCAGGTAAGGTTCCAAAACTTCTCGCAGATTTACCCTCGCCCGGGTCAGCAACGATTTCACCGCCTTCGTCGTCATCCGCATCGTCTGAGCGATTTCCTCGTAGCTCATGCCCTCGAACTTGTTCAGCAAGACCGCCAAGCGTTGTCGCTCGCCGAGCGTTTCGACCGCCATCCGGACCACGTCCCGCATCTCGGCCTTATCGATTTGCCTCGTCGGCATTTGTCCGCTGGCGGCCTGCGCCAACTGATCGAGCGACATCACAGCTTGCGAGTCACCGGTCGGCTTGCTCTCCCAATGCACTTCCCGCCGCCGCCGCTGCGACCGCAGCGCATTGGAAGCGACGTTATTCGCAATCGTGTACAGCCAGGTCGAAAACTTCGATCCCGGCACGTAATTTTTTCTGGCCCGATAGACCCGCAGGAAGGTTTCTTGCGCCAAGTCCTCGGCCAGCTCGCGGCGACCCACCAGGTGTTCCAGCACCGTGACTAGGCGATTCTGGTAGCGCAGCACCAACTCCTCGAACGCCGCCGCGTTATCGGCGCGCACATCCAGCATCAGGCGCACGTCGGGGTCGCGCTGTTCGTATGTTTGCCCCGCCGGTTCGCTCGTGGCCAAGCCAACTCCCATGGACATCGCCCGCCAGGGTGGATCGCGGAACGTCGACGGCGAATTTCCGCCGCGCGACGCCTCCGAAAACCAATGTAGTCGCCGCCGCCGCGCCCGGCCAGTCGCGGCGGCGTCGGTCCCGTCGACCACCTAGGAGTTGAAACCCCATCCAGGGTCCAGGGTTTCTGCCCTGAATCGTCGTGCGCGGTCACGCATCCAGCCCACGTGGCGCTTACGGCCGCTCGTGCTAAGCTACGTGGCTTCCACCCTGTTCGATTCGCGCGAGACCGCATTCATGGCCCATACGATCGTCATTTTCGGAGCGTCGGGCGATCTGACCAGCCGAAAGTTGATCCCGGCGCTGTATCAGCTTCACCGCAAGGGCCGGCTGCCTGCCGACACGCGCGTCGTCGGGTTCTCGCGGACGGAATTTACGCACGAGGCCTGGCGGGAGCAGCTCACGGAAACCACGCGCGAATTCGCCGGCAAGGATTTCGACGAGACGAAGTGGAAAGAGTTCAGCCAAGCGATTTTCTATCAGCCGGGCGATATCGGCCGTGGCGAAGATTTCGACGCCCTGGCGAAGACGCTGAACGAGCTGGAAGGGGGCCAACCCACGGCCCGCGTGTACTACCTTTCGACCGCGCCACAATTCTATGCCGAAGCGACGGCGCGCCTGGGCGCGGCAGGTTTAGCGGAAGAATCGCATGGCGGGCGTCGGATCATCATCGAAAAGCCTTTCGGGACGGACCTGG
This sequence comes from Pirellulales bacterium, assembly GCA_022844585.1. Classification (GTDB taxonomy): domain Bacteria; phylum Planctomycetota; class Planctomycetia; order Pirellulales; family JALHLM01; genus JALHLM01. The sequence goes on from JALHLM010000488.1 coordinate 2,550, forward strand.
CCTCCGCGCAAAAGTTGAACGCCGCGGTGCATCAGGTCTTCGCCGAGCGGCAGGTCTACCGCATCGACCACTACCTCGGCAAAGAGACGGTGCAGAACCTGCTCGTGTTGCGGTTCGCCAACGCGATCTTCGAGCCGATCTGGAATCGCAACTACATCGATCATGTGCAGATCACGGCCGCCGAGGAAGTTGCCGTGGGACGTCGCGGCGGCTACTACGACCACGCCGGCGTGTTGCGCGATATGTTCCAGAACCATCTACTGCAATTGCTGATGGTCACCGCCATGGAAGCGCCGGTCCGACGCACGGCCGATGCCATCCGCGATGAAAAGGTGAAAGTGTTGCAGGCGATTCGTCCGCTCACGCCGGAGGAAGTCGCGCGTGCGACGCTGCGGGGACAATATCGCGGTTATCTCGAAGAACCGGGCGTGGCCGCGGACAGCGAGACCGCGACGTTCGCCGTGGTGAAACTCGGCGTCGACAATTGGCGCTGGCAAGGCGTGCCGTTCTATCTGCGATCCGGCAAATGGATGTCCTGCCGCACGACGCAGATCGTCATCCAATTCCGCCAGCCGCCGTTCATGATGTTCGAGGATGGCAAAGTGGTCGGGCACGAGGCGAATCGGCTGGTGATTCAAGTTCAACCCGCCGAGGGGATTCAACTGCACCTGCAAACCAAGGTGCCCGACGCCGGCATGAAGATGCGATTGACCGATCTCGATTTTCGCTTCGATCGCAGCTTCGCTGGCGTGATGCCGGAGGCCTATGAGCGTTTGCTCCTCGACGCCATCAACGGCGACGCGAGCCTTTTCGCTCGCAGCGATGAAGTGGAACTCGCCTGGGGCATTATCGATCCCATCCACCAGGCCTGGAAAGAAACGCGCCACCCGGCGATGCTCACCTACGAGCCCGGCCTCTGGGGCCCGACGGAATCGACGGATTGGATGGAAGCGGAGGGGCGCAGTTGGTTCGACACGTGCCCCGTGTTGCGGTAGTTCGTGGTGGTTGATGTCGTAGGTCAGGCACCGCCGATGAAGCCATCCAGCATTGTGTCAAACGTGCCGTCGCAAGGTCCCAAGAGTCTGCGATGGACTTGCCTGACGGAAACAACACCGCAACCCTGTCAGGCACGTCGTTGGCTATAGTTGTGGACGTCAATTAGCGCTCATGCGGACGGCGCTTTCGACTTCGTCCGCGGTGCCTGACCTACAGGACTATTTCCGCTCCACTTCACGCTCCGCGATCGCGCCTGCGGCGCCGCCTTCTTGGATCGAGAACTCCGCGTATACCGGGCAATGGTCCGAGACCGCGGTGGCTTGGGCCGTGGTAAGGTTCAGGTCGCGCACCAGGTCGACGATGCCGGCGCGGCCGGTGAATTCCGTGGTGGCGTGCGACATGAACAGGATGTTATCCAACTGCGCGTTGCGAAGCGTGTTGGTCGTGGACTTGCCCGTCACGACTGGCGTGAGCTGCGAGATCTCGCCGAGTTGTCCCAGATGACGAACGTCGGCGTTCAAATCGCCGAGCAAGATCACATCATCCTCGCCGCGGCCGTCGCGTTGCACCGCGCGGTACACGTCGTCGAGCACGTTCACTTCCCGGGCGACTTCGTCCGGGTCGACATGAATGTTGATCAAACTGAAGGTGAAGGCTTCCTGCGCGCTGGGTCCGCGGACGCGAAAGCTCGCCACGAGCGGCTCGCGATGCAGCAGGTCGTCAGGGTCGTCAATCGTGTACACGGAACTGGGATCGACCTCGATGCTGGCGCGGTTGTAAATGAATGCGTATTGTTCCTTGCTGTTCGAGCGCCCCAGCCGCGGCCCGAGCACGTAGTGATAGTGCCCTCCGCCGGCATTGACTTGTTCCAAAAAGCGGGGAAGCAGGTCGACGCTCTGCGCGCGAATCTCTTGCACCGCGATGACGTCGAACCGGTGCATGATGTCGACGAGCGTCGCCACCGTGGCGTGATCTTCCAGCTTGCTTTCGCCGAACACCTGGATATTGAACGTCGCCACGCGGATGGCGTTGCTCGCCCGCGCCACGGGGGGCGC
>JALHLM010000489.1 GCA_022844585.1 Pirellulales bacterium
AAGCCGCGGCCAGCACCGCAATCAGCACCACGGGAACGGCGACGAATTTGACCAAGCGTTTCATGACCTTGCTGCTCCTCAACACAAGATGGTTCCAGCGGCGTGAATCCCCTGTCGCATCCCATTGCGGCCAGGCGCCTCGTATCGGGCTGTCCCACCCCACAAAAGCTGATTCACGCTCACTGGCGGATAGACAATGCTGAAACTTAAACGCAAGTGCAATGCCAATCGATCTGGGAAATTGCGAAGTCGAAATCAAGCCCAGAATCTGGCCGATTTTCTCTCAAGTTCGCCATGCTAATGCGAACAGACGACTGAATTCGCGCCGCTAATCAGCGACAGGCGCTATCACTCTGAGCACAAGCAGTGGGTGAAAACGCCGGATCGTTTCGTTATGCTTTGGCAACGTTGACGTGCTGGCAAGGGATCGATCGCCGTCCGCTGCCGTCGTAAGGGTCGCGGGCATTTTGGAGGCGTTGGACTGTTAGAGTCGGAGCCAAAGCGACAGCATCAACTATGTTTGGATGGTTTCAACCCAACTGCGGATGCTCCGCGCCGGCCAAGGCGTGGCTTGAAGCGCGGCTGTATTGGCTGTGCGAGCAGTTTCCGGAACCGGCTTTTGCGCAACGCACGATTGTCTTGCCGACCTGGGAGTTCTTTCCAAGACGACGCTATGGTTCTGAGGATTCCGTCCGTGCGGCCCTCGATCGCACTTGCGAATACATGGACGTCGACCCGAGCCTGATTGACCTGGAGTTTTTCGACGAACCTCGATTGGGGCTCGTCAATGACCGGGGGCATGGCATTCCAGGACGCGCTGGAGTCTATGACGAAACCAACGGAAGGTATTTGATCTGGATTGAGAATTCACAGACGACCGATCCGATCTTGCTCGTCGGCACGCTTGCTCACGAGCTTGCGCATGTCAAACTGCTGGGCGAACGGCGCATTGACCGTGACGCCTTTGACAACGAGCTCCTTACCGACCTGACGGCGGTCTTTTTTGGCATGGGCATTTTTCTGGCCAATGCGCCCACAAGTTGGTTCAGCCAATTCACGATATGGCCGAACACGGAAGTCAAGAAGCCGGAGTATATGACGCTGGAAATGTACGCCTATGCGCTTGGCCATTTCGCTTGGCACCAAGGCGACCAACGTCCCGCCTGGTCAAGACACTTGAATGCCGACGCCTACACGAACTTCAAGCACGCGAGTCGATACCTGTGGAAAACGGCGGATTCCACGTTCAAGCCGCCTCGTTTACGCGATTGCAGCGAACACGATTGAACGAATCGCATTGAAATCGAACATCTCAACGACACGAGAAAATTCCCATGTCTCTCGAAATCATCCGCCTCTCCAACGCCGGCGCCACTGCCCAAATCCTCCCCGAGTTCGGAATCAACTGCTTTTCGTGGCGGCCCGTCGTCACCGGCGCGGCGTTCGACGCCCTGTGGGCGGTCCCGGAATTCGCATCCGGCGAGGGGAAGCCGTCGCACTCGGGGATTCCCATTCTCTTTCCCTTTCCCGGCCGGATTCGCAACAGCGCCTACGAGTTTGCCGGAAAGCAATACACGCTCACCGCGTCCGGGATGAATTCCGGCAACGCCATCCATGGCTTCGTGATGAATCGCCCTTGGGAAGTCATCGTGCGAGGTGAGTCGCGCGTCGTGGCGCGGTTTCAGGCGAGCCAAGTCGAGCCGAAGATTCTCGAAGAATGGCCGGCCGATTTCGAACTCACCGCCGAATACGCGCTGACCGCGTCGACGTTGTCGTTCACTTTGACGGTGCGCAATCCCGATACGCGGCCGTTGCCGTGGGGCCTCGGCCTGCATCCGTACTTTCGCGTGCCGCTTGGAACTGGCGGCGCGGCGTCCGAGTGCCAGTTGCAAGTGCCCGCAGCGAAGCGCTGGGAATTAGTCAACGTGCTACCCACGGGCAAGCAACGGGATGTCTCCGGCACCTACGACCTGCGCGCCGGCCGAGCCATCGCCGACCAGGAGTACGACGACGTTTACGGCGGCCTCGAGGCAACCGGCAAGGAATTCGCCTGCGCCGTGATCGACCCCGCGAACGGGCGACGAATCAATATCACGTTCGGTCCCGAATACCGCACCGTCGTCGTCTACACGCCGCCCCATCGCGAGGCGGTGTGCATCGAGCCATACACCTGCGTACCGGATTTGTTCTGGCTCAGCGAACAAGGTCACGACGTCGGCCTGCAGGTCCTTGCGCCGGGGGCTTCGTTCACGACACGCGTCGAGTTCACGGCGGCGTAACCCCAGGTCGCCAATGATCGAGCTCGCCTGCGCCGCTCCAATGGGTGGGCCGTCGACGGTCAGACGTCATTGTCCGCACAGTCGGCAACATTGCGCCGCGCCGGTAGCCCGGGTTGTCGCGTCCGGCATGCGCCGATCTGGCCGTTGGCCTAGAGTTGGGGGTACTGTTCGTTACAAACACTCGAACTGGCCCGGCGATGGGTTCCTCGGCGACCAACTGGAGCGGGTATGTCGCGGCGCCGATTGAGGCGTTGGCCGCGGCGTCGCCGGAGTACGAAGTTTACGTGCCTCGGCCGAACTCGCCGGACCTCGTGCTGTATCGCGGGCGGCGCGTCGCGGTGAAGCCGGACGACATTGGGCTACTGCGGTCGCGGGGCATCGAGCGCGTTTATCTGATGGAGCGCGACCTGCCCGCGTTCCAACGGCAGCTGCGCGACGAGATGCTGGCGCCGGGCGCCGACGTCGAACCGGTGCAGCGCGCCGCGGCGGCGCTGTTCCTGGCGCGCTCGTCGTTGCAGGACGCTTTTGCTTCGCCCAAGTGCGAGAAGCTGATCACGGCTTCGAAAGCGCTCGCCGAGGATATCACGGAGCACCTCGCGGATGAATCGCTTCGCGTGCCGGAGTTGCTAGGGCTGGTCGAGCACGACTATCAGACTTATACGCACGCCTGCAACGTAAGCGTGTATTCGCTGTTGTTGGCGCGGCGATTGGGCATCGTCGAAAAGGTGGAGCTTGAGGAGATCGCCGCCGGCGGGCTGCTGCATGATCTCGGCAAGCGCAAAGTGCCGGCGAAGCTGTTGAACAAACACGGGCCGCTGACCGAAGAGGAATGGGCCGTCGTCTGCCGCCACCCGGGCGACGGTTATCGCGAGTTGGTCGGTCGCCCCGATATTTCCTGGGGCATGTTGATGATGGTTTATCAACATCACGAGCGCGCCGACGGCAGCGGTTATCCGGCAGCGATTCTCTCGGACGAGATTCATCCCTGGGCCCGCATCTGCGCCGTAGCCGATGTGTTTGATGCATTGACTTCGGAGCGGCCGTACCGTCGCCCGTTGCCGATCCGCGAAGTTTGCCGGACGCTGCGTAAGCAATCGGAGTCGTGGTTCGATCCGGACATCGTCGATTGCCTGTGCGCGGAAATGGAAGAGGCCCCCTGCGTATGAGCGAGACTACCGACGACAGCGGCCTCGCGGCGTTGGCCAACGACCGCGAATTCTTCTCGAAAACCGGCCCGCTGCCGATGCGCTGGAGCGAGATCCGCCGCTTCCCGCGGTTCTATTGCCGGAGCGAAGCTACGGCCAGCATCTGCCCGCCGCGCGCTACCACGCCGGAGGACGCGAAGTCGTTGCCGGTGATCACTTGCGACGTCTCGCGTGGCGGCATTGGCCTCGTCTGCGGCGAACAACTCTACCCGGAGCAGCGGCTGGAGCTCACGATGCCGGACCAGGCGACGTTCGCGTTGAAAGTCGTCTGGTGCCGCCGCCAAGCCCCCGGCCGCTACGCCGCTGGGTGCGTGTTCATGAACGCGCCGGTGGAGTGAATTCCGTGCGTCAATTCCGTAGGTCAGGCACCCTAGTCGAAGGCGAATCCCTTCGCACAGCGTAAGCGCCCACCAACATCCCCAACCCGCGCCAGCAAATTGCCTGACAGACCGACGTCGTCTCCCGTCAGGCAATTAGCCGGCATCGACTCTGGATGTGGCTGCGGTTGGACGACACGCCGTAGTTTTCGACTTCAACCTGGGTGCCTGACCTACGGGGCCGGTACGCCTCCCGCGATTTTGCACGCAGTGGCGATCTCCTTCGCGAGCTTCCAATCTTCGCGCCATCGCCAGAATTGCAGTATTCGACGAAGGCTCGTTGAAACATTCACGTGGCGCGTTGCATCGCCCGCTCGGCGGCAAATCGACACGCCAGCTACCGCGCCGTCGCGAGCGCAGGTCAACATCGAAAAAGTAAGGCCTTCGCGAGGCGAGGCGTACTCGCGTTCGCCGCTGATTTGAACGCCGATGCCGCGGAGTATCTCTTGGAGTTCGGCAGCTAGTTCAGGTTCGCATTCGAGTGCGTAATGCATGGCATTCGGCGCGTCGTGGCGTGAGATCAGCAGGAAACCAAGCGGGCGGCGAAAACCGCCGACGGAACGAATCTCGTAGGTCAGGCACCCCGGTCAAAGGCGAATCCCTTCGCACCGCGCCAGCGCCCACCAACATCCCAAACCCGCGCCGGCAAATTGCCTGACAGATCGACGTCGTCTCCCGTCAGGCAATTAGCTGGCATCGACTCTGGATGCGGCCGCGCTTACACGTCGCGCGGG
>JALHLM010000490.1 GCA_022844585.1 Pirellulales bacterium
CGAAAGGCAGCCTGGTGGTCAACAGCTCGCAGGGGGGTGGAAGCAAGGATACTTGGGTGTTGGCGGAGTAAACGAGAATGATGAATGATGAATGATAGCGAAGACTTGTATCTGAACAATTCATCATTCTGCATTCATCATTCATCATTTGGCGATCCAGCGACGTCGATTTGAACCTCAAGCAACTACCGCGAGCAATAACTCCCCATGCTCAGTCGCGTCGCCGATGCTTTGTTTTGGATGAGCCGCTACTCCGAGCGGGCGGAGCATGTGGCGCGGATGTTGGAGGTGAATTTTCACCTCGATCTCGACTTGCATGGCGTGGTGGCCGGACCGCATGAGTTGCAATGGCTGGCGCTGCTGGAAGTCTTGCAGTTGGCGCCCCCCAGCGAGGAAGAAGACCGACCGCTCCCTGTCGTCGTGAGCGAAAAGCTGACGTTCGACATGCGCACGCCGACCAGCATCATGAGCTGCATCACCCGCGCGCGCAACAACGCACGGAGCATCCGCGGTTCGATCAGTTCCGATATGTGGCGCGAGTTGAACAAGCTGTACTGGCAACTGAACGACCCGGAGTTTCGCGGCCACGCGCAGGAATCGCCGCACAATTTGTATCACGCGGTGCAGATCGGCAGCCAGTTGTTCCAGGGCGTTTGCGACGCCACGCTGACCCACGATGAGGGTTGGCAATTCATTCAGCTCGGCAAGTACCTGGAACGGGCGGAGAAAACCTTGCGCGTGCTGGACGTGCGGTTCCGGCAATTGCGACTGTTGGTGGAACCGGCGGAGCTGTCGCTCGCCAACTTGCACTGGGCCAGCGTGCTCAAGGCCTGCGTCGCGTATCAGGCGTATCAACGCTTGTACATCAGCCGCGTGGAACCGGAACGGGTGATTGAGTTCCTGCTGTTCAATCCGGAGTTTCCGCATTCCGTCCGCTTTTGTCTGGAGGGCGCCGCCAAGGCCCTCGACGACATCGGCGGCGGCGACACCGGCCGCCGCGGCGGTCGCGCCGGTCACATCCTGGGCCGCGCCATCAGCGAACTGGAATACGCGGATCCTGATGAAGTCTTTGAGCAAGGCTTGCCCGAATTCCTGGCTTCGACCTCGCAGCGCTGCGCGCAGGCCAGCGTGGCGGTGAATTTGCAGTATGCGTTGGTGTAGTGTGGAGTAGTCAAGGAGAAGAGGAGTAAAGGAGTAAAGAATGATTCAGGAACTCGTCCAACGCATAACAACAAGTCAATAGCCATCCCAAGAGCACAGCGACCAAAACACTCCTTTACTCCTTTACTCCTCCAACCTCCTCCCTTCCCATGATCCTCGAAGTCCAGCACGAAACGCGTCTTGAGTACAGCGAACCGGTTGCCGAGTGGTTGACGGAGTTGCGGATGGAGCCGCTCAGCGACGACCGGCAGAGCTGCCATTCGTTCCATGTCGTCGTGAGTCAGACGGCGTCGATGTTCCGCTACCTCGACGGCTTCGGCAACCGCGTGCACCACTTCAATTTGCTGGCGCCGAATCAACTGGTGCGCCTGTTGGCGGCCAGCGTCGTGGAGACGAACCCGCGAGTCACCGATCTGACGGCCTGCGAAGCGACATTTCCGATCTCGCTCGACAGCGCCGGCTGTGAAGTGCTCGACTTCCTGTCGTTCCGCGGGCCCGTCCACGAGACGCCGCTATTGCAGCCGATTCTTAACGAGCTTCGTCCGCACCATGCCGAGCGAATCGGCGCGTGGATTCATCGCGTGGGCGACTTTCTCCGCGACCGCTTCGAATACGGCCGTTTCGTCACCGACGCCACGTCGCCCATCGACGACATCCTGGAAAAAGGCAAGGGCGTCTGCCAGGACTTCGCCCATCTGATGATCGCGATCATGCGCGCTTTCGGCGTGCCGGCACGCTACGTAAGCGGCTACGTGCATCGCCCGAACAAGGAATCGCAGAGCCACGCCTGGTGCGAAATCTGGCTCCCGCAGTTGGGCTGGATCGCCTTCGATCCCACGCACAGTTGCCTGGTGAACGATCGCTACGTCAAAGTGGCGACTGGCCGCGACTTCACCGACGTCACGCCTAACAAAGGGGTCTTCCGCGGCACCGGCGACGAAACCATCGCCGTCCGCGTCGCCACCCGAGAGCTCGACCGCGTCCCGCCGAACTCCTGGTTCGAGCGCCTCCCGCCGCTCGACGTCCCCCTCACATCCGTCGCCCGCGGCGGAAATCAGGGAGACTTGGAGCAGTTGTGGCAGCAGCAACAGCAGCAGCAGCAGCAACAACAGTAGGGGAGTTGGAAGTCTTCAGTGTTCAGTCGGCGTAGGGCGGGCCGTGCCGGCAATACACGCGATTGACTTGAACGCCGCAGTTGTTCGCTGAATCTTTGCGAATCACAACGGTAAGGTCCGCCAATTCCGCGAACCGGCTACGTCTGACTTATCCCCCTCCTCCTCACTCTTCCCTCTGCGTCTCAGCGCCTCCGCGGTTCAAATCGGCTTTCCCCCTCCGTGTACTCCGTGCCTCCGTGGTGAATCACTTCGCCGGACGCCGCTTTAAGAATTCATACCGCTCGCCTGAGCGCAGCGTCTGGTACTCCGTCGCCGGTTGATCGTAGATCGCTACGCCGCCGGCGCCGATGACTTCGAATCCAGTTCCCTCCACCACGAGCGCGGTCCCTTCGTCGATGCCCAGCCCTAAGAGTTGCGGGAACGCCTGCTTGAGCGCCGCCATGTCGGCGAAACGGTTGCGTTCGGAAAAATGCTGATCGATCGCCGCGCCGCGCAGCAACCCGAAGCCGCGTTCATAGCCTTCGTACATCATTTCGAGGTTGCCGAGCGGATTGCCGCGGACCAGGTAGTCCCCTTGGATCGTCGCGCCGGCGGACGACCCGGCGATCACGCCGCCGCGCGCCAACACCGCGTGGAAGCGCTCCACGACTGGCGTATCGAGATACAGATCGACCAATCGCCATTGCCGCCCGCCGCTGAACCAAACGCCCCGCGCGTCGTCGAGCGGCTGGAGCCGTTCCGCGTCGAAGCATTGCTCGCGCTCCGCCAAATGAAATACACGCACGTCCTTGGCGCCGGCGTCGCGCAGCATGGCGACAAAGTCCGAATCGTCGGGCGGATTGCCTTCTAACGCCCCAGGCACGACAACCAGCGGGGCGTCAGGACCGCCGGCTCGTTCGATAAAGAGCGGAATCGTCTCCTTGGGCAGTGGCCCGCCGCCGATGATCAGCAAGCTGCCGTTTTCGAGCGATGGATCAACGGAATCTGCAGCAGGTAACGCCGGCGCCACGCGCGCAAGGGCCGCGCGCTGGCAGGCGACGAGATCGAGTTGTTGCCCGGCGCGGAGGGTCTCCGTTCTTGAAGGCCGTGTGCTCGAAGGATTCCAGCAGAACGTAACAATCGAATCGCCGACGACGGTCATCGTCCGGTCCTGCACCACGAGGGCTGTTCCTTCGTCGATGCCGACGCCGAAATATTTCCGATTCCAGTCGAGCGCCTGCCACAGTCGCGTCGCGCGGTTGCGGGCGAGAAAATGTTGATCGACGATCGCACCCGGCAGCAGGTCGAAACCGGTTGCCATCTCCGGCCGCGGATTGCCGCCAGCGATCATCACCTGAGACATGATCGCCGCGCCGGCGGATGTGCCCCCGATCGTGCCGCCGCGCGCCAGGAGCGCCGCGAGCTCCCGTTCCACGGCCGTTCCAAGATAGGCTTCCGCGAGCCGCACCTGATCGCCGCCGCCGATCCAAACCGCGGTGGCCGCGCGCAGCGGTGCGGAGAACGCCTCGTCATTGGCGACGTTAGGGTCGCGCGAGTGCAATCGCTCGATTTGTGCCGCCCCGAGTGATTTCCAGGGCTCAAGAAACGACTCTGACGGCGGCTCATCCGCGGATTCCGATGCCGTGGGAATCACCACGATCCGCGCTTGTTTTCCGCCGGCCAATTGGAAGAAGGCGCTATGAACTTCCCCAGGCAGATCGCCGCCGCCGCAGATGACCAGGTTGCCCGCCACGGTGCGCGGCGAATGCTCCGCGCGCGTTGAGCTTACGACGCTAGTCAGCAGTAAGCAAGCTGCCATTGCGAACCGTCGCCGTGTTTCGCTCATTCCTCGTCGCTCGTCACTTCAGCGGCCGGGATCGCCAACAATCGCTTCGATTCTTGAAGCAGAAACTCCGCGTCGGTGAAAGGTTCGAAGCTGATGTCTTGCCAACGCATCAGGCCGTTGCCGTCGATCAGAAACGTGCCGTGTAGCGGGGCGTCCTCGAAATCGTCGAAGGCCCGGTAGCGGCGAAAAACGTCCTGCTGGGCGTCGGAGAATAACGGGAACGGAAACCCGCCTTCCGTCGTGCAGGCGGCGAGCGATTTTTCCAGGTCCAGCTCTTCATCGGTACTGATCGCGACGAGCTCAATGCTAGCTTCGCGGAATTTCGCCGTCATAGGGGCGAACTTGTTCAATTGTTCGACGCAGTGCAGGCAGCCATAGCCGAGATAGAAAACGACCACGACCGGGCGGCCGCGATAATCCGACAGCGACACCGCGCGACCGTCCGGCGCGACCAGCGTCCAGTCCGGCGCAGGCGACGGCCGCCAGGCAAACG
>JALHLM010000491.1 GCA_022844585.1 Pirellulales bacterium
GGGTATTTCCTGGGACTGTTGTTTTGCGTCGGCCTTCCTGGGTTTGTGACCGCGGTGGCGCCTGTGTCTTGGATTCGGTTCGAACGGCACGGGGAGCGCGTCACCGCCAAGGTGCAGACGTGTTTGCTGTTTTTCATTCCGTATCGGACGCAGGTGGTCGATCCGGTGATTGGCATCGACGACCGCTTCGTGCGGGGAACAGTCGAGCGGCGGCGCTCACGCGAGACGCAACATCGCTCCGAGGACGAGGCGTTTCTGGTCATCAACGGGGAAGACGGGTTCGCCGAAGTGACGGTGACGCCATTTAACATCAAGAGCGTGTCGGAACGTTCGCGAGCGTTCCTGGACGATCCGCAAGCGCCGCAATTGAAAATGTTCGTCGTCGCTAACTGGAAGTTCAGCATCCTGGTCGGCGGCGCGTTGAGTTTGTTGACCGTGCTCTATGTCGTGGGCATGGGGCTGTCGTTCGTGCGGATGCTGAAACGGATCGCATCGCCGGCCGTGGAATAGTCGCCGTAGCCAAAACTGGTTCGAGGTTGAAATCATGCCACCGCTGATCAATCGCCGTGAAATGCTGTCGCGCTGCGGGACCGGGTTGGGACTGTTGGGCCTGGCGGGCGTGATGTCGTCGGCGGATTTGCTGGGCGGCGTGGCCCAGGCGGCCGATGGCTATGTCAACCCGATGGCGCCGAAAGCGCCGCATTTCCCGGGCAAGGCGAAGCACGTCATCCATATCTTCGCCAATGGCGGGGCGTCGCACGTGGATACGTTCGATCCCAAGCCGTCGCTGGAAAAATACGCAGGGCAGATGCTGCCGGTGGAGAACCTGCGTACTGAACGCAAGACCGGCGCGGCGTTTCCTTCGCCGTTCAAGTTCCAGAAGCACGGGCAGAGTGGCATCGAGATCAGCGAAATCTTTCCACACGTCGCCGAGAGCGCCGACGAACTGTGCGTGATCCGTTCGATGTACGCCGACGTGCCGAATCACGAGCCGTCGCTGATGCTGATGAACTGCGGCGAGTCGCGACAGGTGCGGCCGAGCATGGGCTCCTGGGTCACTTATGGTCTCGGGACCGAGAACCAAAACCTGCCGGGCTTTATTTCAATGTGCCCGAACGGATTGCCGATCAAGGACGCGGAAAACTGGTCGAGCGCGTTCTTGCCGGGCGTCTATCAGGGGACTTATATCGACACCAAGGAAGCAGATGTCGAGAAGCTGTTGGCGAATATCAAGAATCATTCACTCAGCCTGGCGGATCAGCGGCGCCAATTGGACTTACTCGCGGCGATGAACCGCCGACACGCCGACGAGCGCGGCCAGAACATGGCGCTCGAATCGCGGATCCATAGCTTCGAGCTGGCGTACCGGATGCAGATGGAGGCGACCGACGCGTTTGACATCGCGCGCGAGCCGCAACACGTCCTCGATATGTACGGTCCGGGCGTCCATGCGCGGCAGTGCCTCATCGCGCGGCGACTGATCGAGCGCGGCGTGCGGTTCGTGCAACTCTGGCATGGCCAGGGGCAACCGTGGGACAACCACGACGACATCGCCGACAATCACCGCCGCCTGGCAACCGAGTGCGATCAAGGGATCGGCGCGTTGCTCAAGGATTTGAAGCAGCGCGGGCTGCTTGATGAGACACTGGTGCTCTGGGCAGGTGAATTCGGCCGCACACCGACCGTCGAATTACCGCAGGCCGGGGCAAACGCCGGCAAGATCAACGGCCGCGATCACAACAACTATGGCTTCACCGCTTGGATGGCCGGCGGCGGCGTGAAGCCGGGCACGGTCTACGGCGCGACCGACGAGTTCGGCTTCCAGGCCGTGGAAAACAAGGTCCACGTCCACGACCTCCACGCCACGATGCTGCACCTACTCGGCTTCGATCACAAGCGACTGACGTACCGCTTCGCGGGCCGCGATTTCCGGCTGACCGACGTGCATGGGAACGTGGTGCCGGAGTTGATGGCGTAGCCAATTTATTCGGCCGGCGCCGCGACGGCCGAGTCGTCACGAATGAGCAGCGCCTTGAGCGCCGCTTCGTCGAGGTCATCTTGCATGAATTGCACGCTCCCGTCAGCTAAGCCTACGGGAGCGCCTCCCGGGTAGTCGCTGGAAATGCTCGGCTCAAGTGGATCGTTGACCTGGAAGCTCATCTTGTCGTACTCCAGGTCGCGTGGCTCGCACCAGAGGATTTCGTCGTCCGTCGTGGTGACGACGGAGATGGTGTTACTCAAACCGTCCACGACGTCTTTTATGGCCACAGCTTCGGCGCCGGGGAACAGCGTATTCGCGCCGGTGACCGCCACGTAGCTGGTGAATGCCCCGGTACCATCGGAGGCTGGATCGATATATGCCGGCACCACGGTGTTGTGAAACAGCCTGTTATTCGGCCCGTCCCAGGGTTCGTTGAAATCGTAGCGATCGTAGAGCGCTTGCTGCTCCATGTAAGGCAGAATCAACACGCGCCAGCTATGCATTGGTTTCCCATTGGCGTCTGCGATATAGGCCGGTGGAAACGTGCCATGCACGGATGCATAGTTGTGCAGAGCAAGATTGATTTGTTTCAGATTGTTCATCGATTGTGCGCGCCGCGCCGCGGAGCGCGCGACCTGCAGCGCCGGCAGCAAGAGCGCGATCAGGATGCCGATGATGAACAGCATCACGAAACCGCCGCCGACGATGATGGCGACGAGCGCCAGGGCGTTGCCGCCGCGCGCGGCGGGCGCCGGCGCATAGGCGCCGCCAACCGGGTTGGGAATCGTGATCGGCTTCCCGCAGTGACTGCACGGCCCCGTCTGGCCGGCGTACCGATCGTCGACACTGGTCTGAGCCTGGCAATGCGGGCACGTGAACGGAATCGGCATAACAAGAGCCCCATGCAGGTGTGGCGAACGACGCAAGCAATCGGAAATCTAACGGATGCCGCGCTGGGACGCAAATCTAAGTACACCGATAGAAAGTTCGATGTGGGGTGCCACTGGCGGCTTGTCCGCCAGTGCGATTTAGGTCTCGCAAGTGTGCCCGACTCCAGCACTGGCGGACAAGCCGCCAGTGGCACCCATCGTTTGTTTTGTTCTGCGTGGGCACTTAGCGGCGCGTCGACGTCAGTGATTTGCAGCACGCCGCGACAAGAAAAACCAAGGGCGCACCGCGGAATATGCGCGGTTGGCGATAACCGCGTGCGTGGTCAAGCCGGCGGTGAGACCGGTGAACAGGAAGACGAGCGCATGATCGAGCGGCGTGTAGGACAACTCGTGGAACATGAGTTGGCAGGCGTAGGCCGCGAGCACGCCGAGCGTGAGTGGGCCGAGGGATCGCAATGCTTCGGATTGGGCAGCGTCGTTCCACAGTCGCCACGCGCGGCGCGACCAGGCGATGAGAATCGCGATGAATAGCCCTAGTCCGATAAGCCCGGTTTCCGTGAGCAGGCTGAGATACGTGTTGTGATGCACGTAGCCGCGGATTTGCTCGAGCGGCAGGTCGCTGCTGCGATCGGAGAGATAATCCAGTTTCGCCGTGGGAAACTGCCCGAAGCCGAAGCCGAACCAGGGGCGATCCTGGAACATGAGCCACGAGACGTAGGCGAAGCTGCCGCGCATGTCGACGCTTTGACGCGTATTGGCAACGGAGCCTTCGCGTTGCAGGCCGACGATGGCGTCCAGCTTGAACGCGCCGACAAACAGCGCGCCGGCCACCGCGCCGGCAATCGCCAGGCGGCGCCAGGCGACCGGAAACGTCGTCACGGCGACAATCAACAGCGCCAGGCCCGTACCTAGCCAGACGCTACGCGTATAGCTGACATAGAGCCCAGCCGCGAACAGAGGCGCCAGCGACGCGTAAGCCAGCTTGCTTCGTCGCGTCGGCGCGTTGCGCAGCAGTTCCCAAAGTGCCAGCAGCGCCGAGGCCAGATACATCCCGTAGGTGACGGAGTGAACCATCGGTCCGCGCGCGCGACCGAAGTGCAAACCGACTCCGGGGTCGCGAATGTACGTCGGATACACGAACTGCCAAAGCCCGGCGACTTCGCAGAGTCCGGTGATCGCCAAATAGACGCCAAAGGCCACGAAGGCTTTTTGCAGCGTGCGTACTTGGGAATCGCTGACCGGCGATTGGCGCGCGATCCAGTACACGACCAGTGGAATCAAGTAACCGCCGAGCAAGCGCCAAAGCGGCGTCACTTCCGTCGGCCGCGCCGCCTGCCAGCCGTGAGCCAGCATGCTGAGCGTGAGCACGCCGATAAAACTGGCGAGCAGCCAGTCGAGCGGCGCAAATGGCTTGGGATCCGCGAGGCCAAAGCGGCGCTTCACGGCGTACGCGCTCACTACTGCTAACAGCGCGAGGCGATCGATCGTCAGCGGCGCGGGGCCGATGTGAAAGTTGATCAGATCATGGCCGCAACAACAGAGACAGAACAAGAACGCCAGGCAGCCGCCGATCAGCGATCCGCGGAGGATCAGCAACGTCCCCCAGACGGACGCGGCGACAACGGCGATGCCTAGCAAGAAATCCATACAATCCCGTCCGTCGAGCCGGAAGCGTCAGCGCCTGGAGTGAATCGCCAACGACGTCGATGCCAGTTCGC
>JALHLM010000492.1 GCA_022844585.1 Pirellulales bacterium
CGCACTACCGTGCGCGGCGGCGCATTGCGCGGCATCGAAGTCAACATGAACGCCATCAGCGACACCGTGCAGACGCTCGGCGCAGTGGCTCTTTTCGCCGATGGTCCGACCACGATCACAGGCGTCGGGCATATTCGTCACAAGGAGACCGATCGCATCGCGGCGATGGCCACCGAGTTGCGCAAGCTCGGCGCGACGGTCGAAGAATTCGCCGACGGCATGAGAATCACGCCCGGGCCGCTGCGCGGCGCGGCGATCGACACGTACGACGACCACCGCATGGCGATGAGCCTCGCCCTGGCTGGCCTGCGCATCCCCGGCGTCGTCATCAACGACCCCGGCTGCACGGCGAAGACCTATCCGGAATTTTTTCAGGATCTGGCGTCGCTGCAGTAGTTGCGGCGGGTGCCTGGGGCAGGGGCGACCAACGCGCACTCGCCATGGTCCAACATCTGGGGCTTCGATTGGCTGATCAAGAAATCGCTGCGATGCCCCAGCGCGATCGACTTCGATTCGTCATTCATTCGCCGCAGCCCCAGGCACCCCCCGCGTACTCTCGTTGTTGCGTGTTGTGATATAATCGCGCTCTCGATCGACACCATCCGCGAGGCCCCCTTATGCCCACTGGTCCGCTGACATCCGCCGAGCTTGCTCAATATCAACAGGACGGTTATCTCATCCTGCGCAAGCTGTTCGATGACGACGAGATGAACCGGCTGCTCGACTTCGCGAAGAGTGATCCCGCGCTTTCCGCCTCCGCCTATGGGCGCAAGGACGCGACCGGCATGGAAACCAAGCTCGCGCTCTGGAACGAGCCCGGCGAGAATCTCTACGGCATGTTCGCCCGCTCGCCGCGGATTGTTGATCGCATGGAACAATTGCTGGGCGGCGAGGTGTATCACTGGCACATGAAGATGATGCTCAAGGAACCGCGTGTCGGCGGCGCTTGGGAATGGCATCAGGACTACGGCTACTGGTATCACAACGGCTGCCTGTTTCCGCTGTTGGCGAGTTGCCTGATCGCGGTCACGCCATCGAACCGCGAAAACGGCTGCCTGCAAGTCTTGCGCGGCTCGCAGCAAATGGGCCGCATCGACCACGGCAAGACGGGCGACCAAACCGGCGCCGATATGGAACGGGTCAACGCCGCGCTCGAACGCATGGAGTTGCTCTACATCGAGTGCCAACCCGGCGACGCCCTCTTCTTCGACGGCAACCTGCTACACCGTTCGGATCAGAATCTCTCGGAGCACCCGCGCTGGTCCTTGATCTGCTGCTACAACGCCGCCCGCAACAGCCCGTACAAAGTGACGCGGCACCCGGAGTACACGAAGCTGGAGAAGGTCGGCGACGATGCGATCAAGAAGTGGAAGGGTGAATGACGAATGACGAAATCCGGATGACGAAAGAAATCCGAATGCTTAAATGACGAATGGCCCGGCGACCATGATTGGAGCCGAGCCATTCGTCATTCAGACATTCGACATTCATTCGTCATTCGGATTTCGTCATTCGACATTGCTCTTCCGCTACCCATGCAGGTAGCTCTTGAGGTAGTGGTTCTCCATCGTCATGGCGTCGTGTTGCGCTTTGACGAGGTCGCCGATGGAGACGAGGCCGGCCAGCATGCCGCCGTCGAGGACTGGCAAATGGCGGATGCGGCGATCGGTCATCAGGCCCATCGTGTCTTCGACGGAATCATTGGGACGTCCGACGACGGGATTGGAGGACATCACGTCTTGCACGTGCTGCCGTTCGAGCGGCGCCTTGCCCGCGGCGCAGGCCCGGAGAATATCGCGTTCGGTGATGATGCCGACCATGCGCGAGCGGAGTCCGTCGCCCGATGTGGCGCAGACGATCAAAGAGCCGCAATTGTGTTCGACCAAGGTACGGACCACCTCGGCCAACGTCGCCGTGGGTTCGATGGTCAGGACCGCGTGCCCCTTGTGATTCAGAATATCCAACAACGTCATGGCCGTGGCTCTCCCGTGAGTGGTGATAAGAGGGAGTCTGTCGAAAAGTGTGGGCGCGCCAAGACAGGCTTGACGCAACGGCGAACGCCGCGAAATCGAACTAGCGCCTCTGCCCCGACCAACAAGCCTATCTTACTTCGCGCGGCGATCAGCCGTCAAAGCGCTTCGCGAAAAGAAAACTGAATGCTTGTGCAAAGTTTCACGAAGTCGCGCAGCGCGGATCGGAGGATTCACCACGGAGGCACGGAGAACACGGAGGGGAGAAACGCAATTTGAACCGCAGAGACGCTGAGACGCAGAGGAGAGAGAGGAGTTTGAGGTTTGTTTGTTCGGTTTTCAGCGGGGACTGCACGCTAGGAAATTGAACACTGAAAACTTCAAACTCTCCCCTCCGCGTCTCAGCGCCTCCGCGGTTCAGTAAGAGATTCTCTCCTCCGTGCCTCCGTGGTGAAATCTGCCCAACCTACTTACCCGGCAGACGTTGTTTGCGCTTGTCCGGCTGATTCGTTTCGTTGCGGACGTGGCAGAGACGGCAAGGCGAAAAGACGCGGCCGCCGCATTTTGGGCAGCGCATGATGGGGCCCGTCGGCTGCCAGTCGTCGTCCGGATCCTGGCGTCGGGTGGCTTCGTAGTCGGGTCTGCGGCCGGCCGCAATCAAGCTGACCGATCCGCGGCTCACTCCGGTTAAGCGAGATATCGTGCGATAAGAGTGCTTGCGTTCGCTGAGCAATAGTTCGACCAACTGCACTCGCGCGGGGTGGATCATAGCGCGTCCTCCTCGTCGTCGGAGTCCATCCAAAAATCTCCCTGCTCTGGCTGGGCCTCTTCGTCGTCGAATCCCCAATCCGGGTCGTCGTCTAGAAAGGGCATCGCAATAGTCTCGTCGTCCTGGTCGTCGTCTTCTTCGGCGTGGTCCTCCCACTCCGCGGTGTTCACGGGCGAAAAGGTAACTGCCGGCCGACGGCCAAATACGGTACAGTTGTACACTATTACGTCGCGCGGAAAAGCTAGAGGGGCGATCATGGTGGAGGCTCCGCGAGAAAGGCGAAACGGCGGGTTTACCGATAAACAACCCGCAGGACGACCGGCATCCTAAGACGGCGCGCGGCCAATTTCAACAATTTTGGGCACAATTTTACACTCAGATATTGCACAAAACTGCTGGGCAGTGTCGGGCGGGTTTTGACCGCGAAACACGCGAAATGACGCGAAAGGGGAGAGGGAAAGGATTTTGAAGGCGTCGATTTCTACTGCTTCCGCGGTTAGCCAGGTCCCATCGGCAGCGCTTTGGCGGGGACTTCCACCTGCACTTCGTCGCCAACGACGCGGACGGGAAAGCTGTCGATTTTGATCCGCGGGTTGTCGCACCAGGTGCCGTCCGAGGTGCGGAAGCGCCAGGCGTGCCAGGGGCAGGTGACGATGCCGTCGATCACCGGGCCGTCGCCCAGCGACGCGCCCATGTGCGGACAAAGGTCGTCGATGGCCTGATATTCGCCGCGTTCGAAAAAGACCGCCACGAGCCGGTCGTTCACGGCGAACGTCCGACCCTGGCCCTCGGGAATGGCCCCGACCTTGCAAACGGTGGTGAATTCGGACATCGCGCGCGGGTTCCAGTTGGGGCAATCATCGGCACTCGCCGGTCCGGCTATAATATCTCCATTATTCCAATGGCGGGAGCGAGCTAGTGAGCGGAACGAATTCCACCGAACGGGATCACGGCAGCCTCTTGGGCGAGTTGGACGAAGGCGCAATCGGTCAATTCCCGGCGCCCGTCGACTTACCACGGATTGAAAAGGCGGTGCGCGAGATTCTGGCGGCCGTCGGTGAAGACCCCGATCGCGACGGGCTCTTGGAAACGCCTGCCCGTGTGGCGCGGATGTACGCCGAATTGTTCACCGGCCTGCGCGAAGACCCCAAGCAGCACTTAAAAAAGTTCTTCGTCGAGAAGTACGACGAAGTCGTGCTGGTGAAAGACATCAGCTTCAACAGCGTCTGCGAACACCATCTGCTCCCATTCATGGGCGTGGCTCACATCGGCTACCTGCCCAACGGCCGCGTAATCGGCCTCAGCAAGCTGGCGCGCGTCGTGGAAGTGGTTTCACGCCGCCCCCAAGTGCAGGAGCGGATGACGGAAACGATCGCCGATCTCCTGGTCTCCGAACTCGACGCCAAAGGCGTCGCCGTGGTGGTCGAAGCCACGCACACTTGCATGACGATCCGCGGCATCCGCCGACCGGGTAGTCTGTGCGTAACGTCGGCGATGCGTGGCATTTTCCGTTCGCATCTTTCGAGTCGGAGCGAGGTGATGACGCTGATTTATGGTGGGAAGCATTCGTAGCCCCGGGAGGGGCGACCGTGAGTAGCCATGGGCGGCAGCCCCTGGAAAACGTCGTCACGAAGTTCTTGTAGCCCCATCGGGGCGACCGCCGCACACTACATGACGCTACTCACGCAAGGATTCGCGACGATCGAAAACTGCTGCACGTCGGCGGAATGCGATTCGCTTGCCGCTCGTTTGACCGAGCTAAACTGCGTTGGCAGCCGCTGCCTATTGGACAACGCATGGTTTCAGGGCCTCGCCATTCGGCTCAAGTCTCAGTTGTCGAAG
>JALHLM010000493.1 GCA_022844585.1 Pirellulales bacterium
GCTCTTCCGATCTGAAGCGATGCAACAGGAGTTGAACGCGCAACGACGCAACCGCGACGAAGCCGCGGCCCGGGCGCAACGCGAGTTCCAGCAATCGCGTTCCCGCACGCAGCGCGGTGATGTGAGCACGGAGCAACGCAATCGCAGCGAGGCCACGGAGCGAGCGGCGCGCGAGGCGCAGCAACGCAACCGCGCGGCAGCGGCCGAACGCGCGGGGCGCGATTTCGAATCGCGTTCCCGAGCCTCACGGCCGGAGTTCAACCGCGTGCCTAGCAACGAGGGAGGTTCGCAATCGCGTCAGCGGAGCGCCCCGCCGCAACGGGACGTCGCGCCGCGTCCGACGCCGCGTGTCGAATCACGGCCCCAAGCTTCACGTTCGCGCACGCCAGACTTCTCGCGGCAATTCGAGTCGCGAAGCCGAGGCGGCGGAGGCGGTGACGCCGCGCGTTCGTCACGGGCGAGCAGCCCGCAGCCAGCTCCGCGCCAGCAAATGTCGGCGCCGAGTCCTTCCCCCGCGCGTCAAAGTGCGAGTGGTGGCGGAGGCGGAGGTGGCGGAAATCGCGGTAGCGGAGGTGGTGAAGGTGGTGAAGGTGGTGGCGGCAACCGAGGCGGTAACCGTGGTGGTCGCGGCCGTTAACGGAGTTTGAGATCGTAAGAATCGAACGAAGACATGCCGTCTCGCTTTTCGGCGAGGCGGCATATTTCGTTTACCGATTCGTCGCTTCAATCCGATAGAGCGCCGTATCGCTTCGCAAGAAAATCGCCTGTTCCGCCACAGCGTACGAAGCCAGCGTGCGCCCCGTGAGAGAATTCTTCGCCAGTTGCTGATAGCTGGTCCCCGGCGCAATCACCGTCGTCTGCCCCTGCTCGTCCTGAAAGTAAATCCGTCCCTCGGCAAAGAGCGGCGACGCCGAATAGTTTCCCCCGAGCCGCTTCTGCCAGTGCTGGGTGCCGGTAACCGCATCGAGGCAACTCGCCACGCCGTTGTCGGAAACCATATACAACTCATCGCCCACGACCAGCAGCGACGGCGTATTCGGCCCGGCCTTGTCGTGCTTCCACGCGACGTGGGTTTCCGTAACATCACCAGCGCCGTCCGGGCGAATCGCCATCACCACCGGCGAGTTGTACCCCGTGCTGATGTAGATCATGCCATGCGCATACACCGGCCGCGGAATCACCGAGTATCCGTCGTAGTTCGCGAACCAGATCACCGCGCCTGTCTGCGGGTCCAGTCCGCTCACCACGTTGCTGCCCGGAATCACGACCTGCTCGCGGCCGTTCACTTCAATCACTTGCGGCGTGCAAAACGAAAACGTCTTCTCGGCGGGCACGCCACGCTCGTGTCTCCAAACGAGCTCGCCCGTTTGTTTGTTGAGCGCCGCGACGAACGGCGCTTCGCCGCCGTCGCAACTGAAGATCAGCAACTCGCGCCAAATCGTCGGCGAACCCCCGTTCCCATGCACGGGCGGGTAACGCAATTCCGTGTTACGCCAAAGGACGTTTCCTTCGAGATCGAGACAGGCCGTCCCCTCGTGCCCGAAATGAACATACAACGAATTCCCCTCGACAATCGGCGTCGGGCTCGCGTGACTGTTCTTCTGGTGAATCCCCGGCGCGGTCTCCGCGTCCTCAAGAAACTCTTCGGTGTTCCACAGCAACGCGCCCGACTTCGAATCCACGCACAACGCGCGGAGCGAAAGATCACTCTTCTCCGCCATCGGGTCCACCGGCACGGCGGTCGTCAGATAGACCCGCCCGTCCACAACCACGGGCGACGACCAGCCGCTCCCCGGCAGTTCGACCCGCCAGGCAATGTTCTCGGTGTCGCTCCAAGTGAGCGGCAAACCGACTTCCGAAGAATGCCCCGAACCCTCCGGCCCCCGAAACTGCGGCCAATCCCCAGCCAGCAATGCTCCGCAACTCAGGAA
Source organism: Pirellulales bacterium (assembly GCA_022844585.1). Taxonomy (GTDB): domain Bacteria; phylum Planctomycetota; class Planctomycetia; order Pirellulales; family JALHLM01; genus JALHLM01. The sequence continues at coordinate 1,932 of JALHLM010000493.1, forward strand.
AGCCAGGCCCGCCGCCAACACCGCAAAGCAATTTCGCATAAAACGATTCACATCAATGTCGGAATTTGGGAAGTCTACGGCGAGCGACGCGAACCATCATAGTCGCGCCAACCAATCCCCGGCAACCTGACCGCCCGCCACATCCCAGACATGCCCGCGAAACACGCGAAACACACGAAAGGGATCGCTGCGAAATGCCGCGCTGCATTTGATAATTCAGTTGGCTGGATATGAAGCCCCAACGGGGCGACCGTCAGTAGCCAGGGGTGAGCGAAGCGAACCCCTGGAAAACTGGCGACAGAATGCCCCGTAGCCCCAACGGGGCGGCCGAACCCCCAATCTCTCCGCTGCAATCCTCAATTCATCGCGCATCCCCTCCCAACCTTTCGCGTCATTTCGCGTGTTTCGCGGGCCACCCCCCAGATTTCGGTCGCTGGACGGGTCGCTAGTGATGTTCTACCTTTTAGCCGAGTACCGGCGGCGCGGGAATTGCGGACTAATCGCGATCTTCAACGGTCGCTGTTTGAAACCGGCCCTGCCGTCGCATGGTAGAGCTTTGAACCTAACCTGTTTCGGGTTGCGCTCGCGGGATGGCTGGCCGACGCCAGTCGCCGAAGGATGAATTGCCGCGGCGGGCCCTGTGCTGATTTGTGGGCACGACTCTTTGAGGAGAACCTGATGTTCCGAAAACTCTGTTGGAGCGCCGCCAGCGCCGGGTTGCTGTGGGCAGCCCCGAGCCTGTGCTTGGCCGAAGAAGCGGCTACGAAGCCCGTTCTGTCCGTGGCCGTGAGCGGCGTTCAAGAGCTGATTGAAGACCTCGATTACCTCGGCGACCTGGCCGGTCAGCCAGGTTCGGGCCAGCAGTTGGAAGCCATGAGCGTGTTCTTCACGCAAGGTCATGGCCTCGAAGGCGTCGATCGCAAGCGTCCCTGGGGCGCTGCGGTGAACGCCTCGGAAGACGGCCAATTCCAAGTGCTGGTCTTCGTGCCCGTTGCGAAGATGGATAAGTTGATGGCCACCGTGGCCGTCTTCACCGGCGAGCCCGAAGACGCCGGCGACGGTGTCTGGGAACTCGCCGCCGATCGCCAGAGCGTGTTCGCCAAGGAAAACGACGGCTGGGCGTACTTCGCGCAGTCAAAGGAAGCCCTCGAAAACCTCCCGGCCGACCCGGTGAAGTTGCTGGGCGGCCTCAGCGAGCGCTACGACATCGCGGCGCAGGTCCACGTGCAGAGCTTGCCTGAACCGATGCGCGAGATGTTCATCGACCAGCTTCGCGCCGGCATGGAAGGCAGCATGCAGCAAGAAGAAGGCGAATCCGACGAGCAATACGAACTGCGCACCAAGATGGCCGAGCATCAGCTCGAAGCCATGTCGCAGATGGCGAACGAACTCGACGAAATCACCCTCGGCTGGAACGTCGATCGTCCCGGCAAGCAAGTCTATCTCGACGTCGCCACGACCGCCCTCCCGGGCAGCAAGGCCGCCGAGCAACTGAATGCGCTCAAGACCAACGTCAAGGCGTCCCGTTTCGCGGGCTTCTTGGCCCCGGAAGCGATTTTCTCGTTGCACGGCAATAGCGTGCTGAGCGAACAGGACCGCGCCCGCAGCGAAGAAACCGTCGCGGCGATGCGTCAACAAGCGATGGCCGCCCTCGAAAACGACGAAGACCTCGGCGACGACGAAAAGGCGCTGGCCAAGCAGTTCATCGAGGACGTCCTGGAATTGGCCAAGGCCCAGTTGGAGAGCGGCTCGTTCTCCGGCGGCATGACCGTCCAAGGCGAAGGCCCGATCAACATCGTGGCCGGCAGCGCTGTGCCGGATGGCGCCATGGTCGAAGAGAAGATGAAAAAATGGATCACCTTGGCCTCGCAAGCCGAGGAGTTCCCCAAGGTGAAGTACAACGTCGGCGAGCATGAAGGCGTGAAGTTCCACACCGCCTCGCTGGCCATCCCGGCCGAAACCGACGACCGCGAAAAGGTCGTGGCGTTGCTCGGCGACAAGGTCGATTTCACCGTCGGCATCGGCAAGGACTCGGCGTTCATCGCCATTGGTCCCCAAGGCATGGACACGATCAAGAAAGTGATCGACGACTCGAAGAACGGCGGCGGCACCGACGCCAAGGAGCCCGTCAGCGCCTCGCTGGCCGTCGGCAAATTGCTGAGCGTGCTTGCCAAGGTGGATGAGGACAACGGTGAAACGTTCGGCAAAGTCGCCGAATCGATCCAGAAGGCCGGCAGCGATCACTTCCGCATCGAATCGAAGATGATCGAAAACGGCGGACAATACCGCTTCCTGGCCGAAGAAGGCGTCATCCAAGCCATGGCCGCCGTCGGCAAGGCCCAACAGCAACGCCAACAGTTGGAAGCCAACGACGAAGATTTCGAAGGCGACGACGCCGACGATGACTCGGACGACGACGCCGACGATTCGGAAGATGATGACGAAGAAGAGGAAGAAGACGACGAATAACCTTCGTCGTTCACTTCAACCAGAAAAAAGCCACGGCGTCGTTCGAGCCCAGCCTCGAACGACGCCGTTTTTTTTTGGTGAAGTACATCCGCCCGCCAAGCGAATTCACTAGCCCGACGCGCCAGCGAGGGGGAGCGGACGGCGGCATGTCGAGAACGT
>JALHLM010000494.1 GCA_022844585.1 Pirellulales bacterium
GCCCAACGTGGCAACAACCGCGGCGGCGGCTAGCGGATTTCCCGCGAACGTGCTGCCAGGCAACATGCCGGGCTCGATCGCGATGGAACGATCGACAACGACACCGGAAACAGGAAAGCCCGCGCCAAGCGCCTTGCCGATCAGGACGACATCCGGCACGACGTCGACGGATTGAAAGTAGAAGAGGGCGCCCGTGCGGCCGAAACCAGTCAGCATCTCGTCGAAGATGAGCAACGTGCCGTACTCGCGGCACATCTCCGCCAACTCGCGATAATACCCGGCCGTCGCCTCGTAACCGCCGTGGGAACCGAGCAGCGGCTCAACCAACACGGCCGCGACGTCGTGTCTTCGCAATACGTCGTCGACGCTTGCGACAATATCCTCTTCTTCCGCCTGGTCCACGAACGGAAGTCGCATTAACTCCGGCGTGAGCAGGTTCCACTCATTCTCCCATCCGAGCGCCGCAGTGGCGAGCGACTTGCCGTGCATGGAGTGCTCGAATCCCACGATTTTCGGTCGACCCGTGAGCACGCGCGCCATCCGCAACGCGAACTCGGCCGCTTCCATGCCCGTGCTATAGAATCCGGCCAGGCGATGGGACGGCGGAAAAAAGGATTGGACGGCCGCTTGCGCTTGTTCGCGAATCGGCGTCGAGATGGCGCCGGTGTTCCAGACGTGCTGCAATTGATGCGCAATCGCCGCGCCGACGACGGGATTCGCGTGTCCTAGCCAAGCGGCGCCATGCGCGCTGAAGAGATCGATGTATACGCGACCCGCCTCGTCGAACAGCCGATCGTTTTCGCCCCGGGCGATCAAGAATCGATCGGCGCTGTCAGTCATGACGCAGGCCCTCCCCATGGGCTTCAATCAATTCGGCCGCGCGCGCGGCGCCGTCTTCCCGTAGCAAACGCTCGCGCCAATTCAAAGCGGACGCGGCGAGCGCGGCGTCGGTTGTGGCCATCGCGATGCAATTTGCCAACGCCTCTGGAGTCAACGACGACGGATCCAACACGCCAGCGGCCAGTCGTTCCCGTAGCAGTATTTCGCCGAACACGCGCTGGCAAGCGACCTGGGGCAGAATAATCGACGGCTTCCCGGCCCGCAACACAGCCGCCAACGTGCCGACGCCGCCGTGATGCACCACTGCCGCAGCACGCGCAAAGAGCGGTTCGTAAGGCGCTTCGTCAACCACAAGGATGTTTGGCGACAAGGGTTCGTCGATCTCTCCCAGCGACCACCCGCGCACCAGGATGCCGCGGCGGCCGCTCAACGCAAGCGCCTCGACTATGCACTTGGAAACCGACCGAGGATCGGCAAACGCCATCGACCCAAGCGTGAACACGACCGGCGCGGGCCCTGTCGCTAAGAATTCCAGCACGCGCGGCGGCGGCGAGTCTTCAACCTCGCGGTCCGACGGCGACCAGAATCCACTGAAATGATAATGAACGTCCCAACGGCGTTCTGGATCGATCAACGCCTGGGGCATCGCCACCAGGTCGAGCACTTCCGCCCGCTGGGGACCGAATCGGGGCAAATCTTCGACTTTGTGCGGTGGATCGTAAGTTACCGAAACACCCGGCAGCACGTTCTCGCCGCGGCGCAACACCAGTTTCAGGTTGTTGATGAAAACGTCGGTTCGCGTCGTCAACGGCGCAATGGCCTGAATCGCCGGCCCGAGTTGCGGACGCAGCCAGGTCTCATAGAAGGCTCGGGTGCGCTCGACGAGATCGGTCGAACGGCCAGCCTCGCGCAGCGCAGCGACAAGTTGTTCCCTGGCGCCGGCATTTCCCACCGCAGCGAACTGCAAACCCGCGCGCTCCACCGCGGCGGCGTTGAACGGAGAACTGGCGACGGTGACTTCATGTCCTCGCGCGGCGAGAGCGCGGCCGAGGATCAGGAACAGCTCCAGATCGCCGCGCGTGCCCAGCGTCAGGATGAGCGCGCGCATCGTCGGGCGTTCCGTCCAAGTCGAACGCGGCACAACGCGGCGACGCCGACGCCGGCCAATGTGATCGTGCCCGGCTCCGGCACCGCGACTAACACCTTGGCCGTGCCCAGCACGATGGTGTCGTCCAGCACGTTGCCCTGGCCATCGACGAACAGTTGCTCGGTGGGAAAATGCGGCGCGAGGCTCAGCGTCAAGTCATAGGAATCCGGCGCGAGCGCCAGATTCTTGAGCGTCACCGTGGCGAGCAGGCTGTCCTGGTACGGAGTGAATGCGACTTGATCGATGTTCCCTTCCGCGGCGGCGAGGCCGGGGCCCGTCGTCACGCTCGCGCCGGCGGCGAACCCGAAGTAGTTCAACTCAGCCGGCACGACCAGCCCGTCGACGGACGCTTTGGCTGAATCGAATTCGAATTGCCAACCGTAACTGAACAGCCCGTTGGCGACGGCGTCCGCGGCGGCCGTGGCGACGTCGCCGTCGATCAGCACCTGCACGTCAAACGTCTCGCCCGGCGCCACCTGATAAATGCTCTGATCGAACAGCACGCCCGGCTCTGCCATCGCGGTCCGGGAGGCCAGCAACAGCGCGCCGAAGAGCGTCATCAAGCCAAGAAAACGGCGATCCATATGAAGGGTGCCAATCATGTTGTCGCCTCGCTCAAGAACTCGCCGCCACGGACGAAGGCTCAATCCAATGTTGGTTGGCCGGACGCCACTGAAAACTGAACACTGAAAACTTCAATCTCGCCCCGCCAACACGCTAACAGACCGGCCCACAAATAGCAACAATGCGCGATTTTTCACTTTGCACGTACAAAACGCTCTCGTGACGCTCATTTCCGCCTACCGGGACGGCAGCGTGAGCATCAGCGCCGTGAGCGAACAGACGTTCAGGATCATATGCAGCAATATGGATGGCAACGCCCGATGGGTCCGCTGGTAGAGGTAACCCAGCCCGCAGGCGAAAAAGAAGATTGGGATGAGATCGAAGTTCGGAGAGCCGGGAACAAAGTGGACGGCGGCAAACGCGGCCGCGCTGATCACGATCGGCAGCCATCCGCCGCGCGGGGCGCGCACCGCCGGCGCGTATTGGTCGGACGCCTCGCCGTCCGGCGTCAAATCGTGGACCGTCGCGTCGTCCGGCGACGGGGCATGACGGTGCACCAACACCCGCTCAAGCCAGCCCTGGAAGATCACTCGAAAAAACAACTCTTCCCAAATCGGCGCCCAAAGCCCGGCAGTAATCAGTGCCAAAGGGCGCAGCAGGGCGTCATGGGTTTCTGTAAGCGCGCGAATCAACGGATGCGGCGTGTCATTGAATTGATGCAACAACGCCTGCAGGGCGTAGAGCGGTGGCAGAAACGCCACTGCGGCGATCAGCGCGATGCCCAAATCGCGGCCGGCGTGCCTGGTGACCAGGCCCCAGTCCTCCGGCGTCGCGCCGAAAAAAAGGCGGAAGCCAAGTAGTGCGGCCAAAAGCGCAGTAAACTGTGCCGCCAACTGGGCCACCAAAAAGGCCGCCAATTGGGCTGGAGTGATCGATTCCCCGGCTGCAGTCGAAGGAATTCCACCGAATAACGGTTCATCGTACGTAATATAGAGAGTTTGGAATAATGCCAGTGCGATGGAGTAAGTCAGTCCTGCAAGAAATAAGCCAATGAATCTCCAAGGCACCGGCCGGCGCGGCTCGTAGGGCAGAATCGGTTGGCCTTCGACCGCGCGCCAACCGAGCCGAATCCAGAGCGTCAAACTGCCGCTGACGACCAACGCAACCACGACGACCGCGAGCAGGCGGGGATCCCAAGCTTCCGCGGTTGTTTGCCACCAGCCGATCATCGAATGCTCACCTGCGAATGAGCCGCGCGGCCGCGAAGATGTATTCCACGCCGGACCACACCGTCAGCCCCACGGCGGCCCAGACGGCGCCGCGCAGCGCATAGAGAAACATACGCTGTGTTTCCGGGTCGATGCTCGCACCGCGCGTAAGATAGTGCAAATAGCCCAGGCTCAATCCGGCCGCCACGCACTGAAAGACCATCTTCAACTTGCCCGACATGCTGGCGGAGAAATCCGCGCCTTGCTGTTCCAGGTAACCGCGCAACGCGGTTACTAGCAACTCGCGCCCGACGACGACGACCGCCATCCAGGCCTTGAGCTCGGATGACGGCTCCGCGACCAAAAAGATGAACGTCCCGCAAATGATGACCTTGTCGACGAAGGGATCGAGAATGCGCCCCAGCACCGTGACGAGGCCGTACCGCCGGGCGATAAAGCCGTCGAGCCAATCGGTTGAGGCGGCGACGATGAACACGATCGTGGCCGGCAGAAACTGCTTGAAGGCGATCAGCACGAACAGCACGATCGACAGCAACAGCCGCGAGACCGTCAACTGATTCGGCACGTTGACGATCGTCGAACGGCTGGACGTCGGCTGGTCGGCGGCGGTCATTGCGAAAGGTTCACCACGGAGGCACGGAGGACACGGAGACGGCCGGGATCACTCATATTGAACCGCGGAGACGCTGAGCCGCAGAGGGGGAAATGGGAGATGGTTTGGTTTGTGGAAATCGGTTTCAACTCTTTTAACTACGCATAGGTAATGACACGGTCTCTT
>JALHLM010000495.1 GCA_022844585.1 Pirellulales bacterium
GGGATGCCGCATCCCGGGCATTGCCTGACGCGGGCCATCAAGGACCTCTTCCCGCGCTATCAGACCATGCGAGGCAAACTCTGCGAGCGCAAGGCCGGCTGGGACACGCACGGGCTGCCGGTCGAAGTGGAAGTCTGCAAAGAGCTAGGAATCCATTCCAAGGAAGAGATCGAAGCGTTCGGCATCGAGCCGTTCATCCACAAGTGCCAGCAAAGCGTCTGGCGCTACATGCAGGAATGGGAACGCCTGACCGAACGCCTCGGCTTCTGGGTCAACCTCGACGAAGCCTACGTCACCTACCACCAGAGCTACATCGAAAGCGTCTGGTGGTCGCTGAAAAAACTGTTCGACCAGCAATTGCTCTACCAAGGCCACAAAATCGTCTGGTGGTGGGCGCAGGGAGGAACGGCGCTCTCAGCCGGCGAAGTGGGACAGGGGTATCGCGAAGTCGCTGATCCGAGCGTGTATGTGCGTTTTCCGCTCGTGGATCGCCAGAACACGGACTTACTGGTGTGGACGACGACGCCTTGGACGTTGCCGAGCAATCAATTTGCGGCGGTGCATCCGGAGTTGGAATACTCGACGCTCGAAGTCGAAGGCGAAGCACGTCGCATCATCGTTGCTACGGCCTTGGTCGAAGCGATCGCCGCGAAGCTCGGGAAGACGTGTACCATCGTCAGCGCCGAACCAGGCAAGTCGCTGATCGGCCATCGCTACATTCCACCGTTCGACTACTACCACAAGACGCAGGGCGCAAAGCAAGGCGTTCTCAAGTCCGGAAAAAAAGAAGCACTCGCCTGGCGCGTCGTCGCCGCCGATTTCGTCACCACCGATTCTGGCACCGGCGTCGTGCATCAAGCGCCGGCGTTTGGCGAAGTTGACTTCGACGTACTGATCGCCGAGCAATCGCGTTTTGAACCAGGCCATGGGCCAGAGTTGATCTGCGCCGTCGCGCCCGACGGGAAATTCACCGATGAAGCGCCCGACTACGCCGGCCGTTGGGTGAAGGACTGCGACAAGGACATCTCGCGCGAATTGAAGCGCCGCGGGCTGCTCTTGCATCAGGAGCAATACCTCCACGAGTACCCGTTCTGCTGGCGGGCGGAAGATGACCCGCTCATTCAGTACCCGCGGCGGAGCTGGTTCATTCGCACGAGCCAGTTCAAGGACGCGATGCTGGCGAACAACGCCCAGATCAACTGGCTGCCGGAACACATCAAGGACGGGCGGTTCGGGAACTTTCTTGAATCAAACGTGGATTGGGCCCTCTCGCGCGAACGCTACTGGGGCACGCCGCTGCCGATTTGGCGTTGCGAATCGACCGGGCAGATGGAAGCGGTCGGCAGCTACGACGAGTTGCTCGCCAAGCCCGGCCTTCAAGGGACCGACGTTTGGGAAGCGGCAAAGCAAAAGCAGCCGACGCTGGCCGAAGACCTCAAGATTCACAAGCCGTACATCGACGCGGTCAGTTACGACTCGCCCTTCGCCAAAGGCGCGCGGATGCAACGCGTGCCGGAGGTGATCGACTGCTGGTACGACTCCGGCGCGATGCCGTTCGCGCAGTGGGGTTATCCGCATCAGGGTCAGGAGCGGTTCGAGCAACAGTTCCCGGCCGACTTTATCAGCGAAGCCCTCGATCAAACCCGCGGCTGGTTTTACAGCCAGTTGGCGATCAGCACGTTGTTGTTCGGCGACCGAAGCGACGCGCCGCACGCGTATCCGCACCCGTACAAAAACTGCATCGTCCTCGGCCTGATGCTCGGCGAGGACGGTAAGAAGATGTCGAAGAGCAAGCGGAATTACCGCGAGCCGAACGAGATCTTCGACAAGTACGGGGCCGACGCGTTGCGCTGGTACTTCTTCGCCAACCAGCCGCCGTGGACGCAGATTCGCTACAGCGAACAGGCGATCAAGGATAGCATCCCGGAATTCCTGCTGCGGCTCTGGAATTGCTACAGCTTCTTCGCGATCTACGCCAACATCGACGGGTTCGACCCCGCCACGGCGCTAGCCGGCGACGTCGGCCAACTGACGAGCGACGTGTTGGCGAAAGCGCAGGGCTATCGAAAACTTGCCGAGCGCGGCGAGCTCGATCGCTGGATCATGGGTGAGTTGCATCGCGCCGCGGCGCAAGTCGTCGAGCGGATGGACGCCTACGACAATTACGGAGCGTGCGGCGTCATCACGGAATTCGTCGACGCGCTCAGCAATTGGTACGTCCGTCGCAGCCGCGATCGCTTCTGGAGCGGCGAACATACCCCTGACAAGCTCGACGCGTATTGGACGCTGTACGAGTGCCTGGTGACGACGACGAAACTGATCGCCCCGTTCACGCCGTTCCTGGCGGAAGGACTGTGGCAGAACCTGGTCGTCTCCGCTTTCGCCGATCGCGCGATCGAAAGCGTCCACCTCGCCGATTATCCGACCGGCAATGCGGCGGCGCTCGACGCGGTGCTGTCCGAACGCATGAAACTGGTCCGCGAGATCGTCTCCCTGGGCCGCAACGCGCGGATGGCGGCGAAACTCAAAGTCCGCCAACCGCTCGGCAAAGTGGAAGTGATCCTCGCCGACAGCACGCACCAAGTCTGGTTGGAAGCACACGGCGCGCTCGTCTGCGATGAGCTAAACGTCAAGTCGGTCGACTATGCTCCCAACGCCGATCAATACATCTCGTTCACCGTCTTACCGGACTTGAAGCGCCTCGGCCCGAAACTCGGCAAGCGACTGCCGGCGCTCAAGTCGGCGCTCGCCGCGGCGAACCCCAATGCGCTCTTGAAGCAACTCGAAACGAGCGGGGCAGCGACCATCACGTTGCCGGACGGCGACGTCTCGCTCGACCGCGAAGAACTGCAAGTTCGCCTGCAAGCCAAAGAAGGCTGGGCCGCCGCGCAAGGCGCTTTGGCGGTCGTGGTCCTGTCGACGGAACTCACGCCGGCACTGCTTGCCGAAGGCCTCGCCCGAGAATTTGTCCACGCCGTTCAAGGCCAACGCAAAGACGTCAGTTGCGAATACACCGACCGCATCGAAATCGGCGTCGCCGGCGCGACGGACGAGCTGCGCGCGGCGCTCGAAGCGAACCAGGATTACATTCTGGGCGAAACGCTCGGCAAATCGCTGACTTTTACGCCGATCTCGGGCGTCGACCCGATCGAGGTCAAAATCGGCGAGGTCACGATTCAGCTTTACGTTAAGCAGTTAAAATAGGTTGCTGCGAGGATTCACCACGGAGGCACGGAGGACACGGAGGGGGGAGGAGGACGAAGAGTGGGGCAGAGTCGCAAATGCGACTTGGTTGGGTGGATGAGGTTGGCGGTGTTAGGATGGGGGGATGCCGACTGCGCGCTCATTGATGCCTTCGCGATTGCTTGCCGTGTTGACGGCGGTGTTGATCTTGAAGGTCACGGCGGCTGTGGTGTTTGAGTATCGCCGTTACATGCGACCGGATTTTCAGGCGGATTTTTTGTTGGGGCGCGAGCCGTACTTCTGGGGCGGCTATCACTGGGCCTTCTACGTCCATCTCGCCTCCGGGCCGATTTCGCTGGTGCTGGGGACGGTGCTGGTCAGCGAGCGCTTTCGCCAGGCGCTGCCGGCATGGCATCGGCGGCTCGGACGCGTGCAGGTCGCTGGCGTATTGTTGTTCCTCACGCCGAGCGGATTGTGGATGGCGTTCTACGCCGCGACCGGCGCGGTCGCCGGCACGGGGCTCGGCACGCTGGCAATTGCCACCGCGCTCTGCGTAGCGCTCGGCTGGCGCAACGCGGTCCTGCGCCAGTTCGCCCGCCACCGGCGCTGGATGATGCGCACGTTCATTCTGTTGTGCTCGGCGGTGGTGATCCGCCTGATCGGCGGGCTGGCGACGGTTGCCGAAGTAGACGCGGCGTGGATTTATCCCGCGTCCGCTTGGGCGAGCTGGGTTGTGCCACTGGCGATCTTCGAGGTTAGCCAAGTGTACGGCAAACGGAGCGATAGGCTCGCGACGTCGAGCTATTCGCCATCTTGAAGCACCGCATCGTCCTCGCCGGCAATGGAAATCATCGCGCGGAGCTTCTTCGTGTCGGTTTCTATGCTCAGAAATCTGCCGCGACCATCCACAAACACCGCGCTCATTTCGCTGGAATGCGAGAGGGTTTCGGAGGAGGTCAGGCTGAGGATCAACGCTTCGTCGGCATCGACCGGCGACATCCACGGCACGCTGTGTGCGGCGTCGACTTCGATCACCATCAGCGTCGTCGCACGATCATCGGTGATTTCGGCAAGCTGGCGCGACTCCGTTGGCAGGAAAAAACCGCCTGGGGCGACGACGGCAAGATAGGTCGTGTGGTTTGGCGGACCTTCGAATGCTCGACAAACATAGCCATACGGCGGAGCGGATTTCTCAAAGACCAACTTGTTCACCGGATCGTCCCACGGCTTGGTGAGATCGATCTGTTTGTACAAAGCTTGTTGCTCCACGTATGGCAGAATCAACGTACGCCAACTGTGCAAAGGCTTGCCGTCCGCATCAACAGTGTACGCCGGCGGGAATTCTTTATAAGTGCT
>JALHLM010000496.1 GCA_022844585.1 Pirellulales bacterium
GTTCCGTCCCACGGACTCGAACGCGTCCGGCTTCCGCGTCAAGAACTGGGAGGAGATGCATCTCAATCAGTACCTGTACGTCGGCGGCGAAGTCTGCCGGCTGTTCCGGATGCCGCAAGGGCCGGACTCCGACATGATCTATTACACCGCGCAAGGGAATCGCCGCGGCTACTTCGACACCACGCCGACTTCGCATGCGATTTACGATCCGTGTTACATCGTCGAACCTCAGCCGATCGGCGCGAATCTGGTGCCGAACGGGCTGCCGGTTTTCGCGCTGAACTACGAGAACGACGACGACGGCGAACGCCGAATCGGGACCGACTCGAAGATTTATTTCACCGCGCCGGCGGCCGGATCGTATCTGGTGCGCGTGACGGACGTGCGCGGACTCAACGGCGATCGCTACGCCTATCGACTCACAGTGCGTGAGCCAAAGCCGGACTTTAGCGTCTCGCTGGGTGTCAACAATCCGACGATTGCCGTGGGAAGCGGGCAGGCCTTCGACGTCAATCTCGATCGCATCGATGGTTTCGACGACGACGTCGAAGTGGAAATCACCGGTTTGCCGCCCGGTTTCAGCGTCACGCAGCCGTTGGTGATCCAAGCGGGACACACCTCCGCGCAGGCCGTTCTGAACGCCGCCCCGGACGCGCCGGCGCCGACGGAGGAAAACTCGCAGCAAACCAAGGTCGTCGCGCGGGCCATGATCGCGGGCAGCCCTGTCGTCAAGGAATTGGCGTCGCTCGGCAAGATTCAACTCGCAGAGCGGCCCAAAGTGATCGTGCATCTATTGCCGGACGATCCCTCGGCAGGCCCTGGCGACGGCGTGACCATCGCGCCCGGCACGACGGTCACGGCCAGATTGCGCGTCGAACGCCATGGCTTCGACGACCGTATTCAATTCAGCGTGCGGAACTTGCCGCACGGCGTGATTGTGGACAATATCGGCCTGAACGGCATCTTGATTCCGGCGGGCCAGACGGAACGACAAATCTTTCTGACCGCCGAGAGCTGGGTGCCGGAAACCAGCCGGCCGTTCCATGCGATCGCCGAAGTGGAAGGGAACCAGGTTTCCCGACCGCTTGTCTTGCACGTCAAGCGCGCGACGGAACTCGCCGGCAACAGTGGCAATTAGTTCGATGAGCGCTTCGCCCCCTAGGAATTCATGCGTTTTCTTCGCGATCAACTTACACTGCTGGTCTTCATCGCCTTGATCGGCATCACCGGGACGGCCGCCGTGCAAGCGGTGCGGACCGGATTGCCGGTGGCCGTGGTGGATCATCACGATGAGTTCGTTCGCAACTTGCTCGCGGGACCAGTCGTAGACTTACCGCCCGAACATCAGAACCAGATGTTGCGCCAGTTGGAACGCGAACTTCGCCGCGGCGTCGATTGGGACGCGGATTACCAGCAGCTGCAGCGAAGACACAAACGGATCCTCGTGGAGAATCTCGTCTCGCTCGGCGAGCGCTGGCTGGACGAAAAAATGGTGGAGTACGCGGAGTTGCCCGACCCGTATCAGCGCGAGCAGTACCTCGACAGCGAGATTCGCAACCTGAAGAACATGCAGGGGCTGCAAAACGGAGTTTTCGCCGCCCGGAGCGAAGCGCCAAGCGACCTCGCCCAGGCGCTCTTAGTGTCCGCCAAGCGCCGCTTCGCGCAGGCGGGACTGCTGCGGAGGGGGCTACTGACGGGCTTTGGCACAGCTGCCCGTGAGCGGTGGGCGAGCCAGGGCATGCAGGACATCCTACCCCCCACCGGGCCCCCGGCGGACTAGTTTCGACGCCCCCCCAATGAGTTAAGGTGTTTTTCGTTGTCAGTTCGGGAATCGCCGGTTAGCATCAAGTTTGGCTAGTGGAAGCGCCCTTTTTTTGGCCGTTTCGTATCATTGAGAAACCCCATGACCACCTGGATTTCGCGCGCTCAGAGCCTTTCGATTTGTTTCGCCACTTCGCTGGTGCTGGCAATTTGCTCGTTCGCAACCGCCGGGACCGTGCAATTGACGGCCCATGCGCATGACTCGACTGGCGAATTACACGTCACGAAGAACGCCAGTCATCCCACGAGTGCGTACGCCGACACTGGCAACGTCAACAAACCCGGCGCCCACGCACGCTCTTGGGGCGCCGCGTTCATCTCCGGCGGTACGCTGAAAAAAGCCGCTGGCGGCGAAGGTTGGGTGATCAACGGCAACTCGGCCAAGCACCAGTATTGGTACGCCAACGCCGGCACCGGAGAATTCATCGTCAACGGAGAGCCGGGCATCAACTCGGCCCGCGTGCGGCTGTTGATTCAACGTTCCGGCGAAGTCATCGATCCGGTCCAGCCAGTCGACGCGCCGCCGGAGATCGGCGAATACCCGTCGCAAGCGATGTTCGCCGAATATGACTTCACCGTCAATCTGAAGCTCGACGCCGCGATTACGCAGGACGGGCAGACGTTCGACTTGTTCCACGGCCAGACCTTGCTTTCCGGCCCTAACAGCGTCAACCCGGGCCTTTCCATGACCGGCGATTTCGCCTTGCTGAGCGTCTTCGAGCCGACTCAATTCCCAGGCAATCCGGGCCAGCAGCGACTCGCCGCGGTGACGCCGAATCTCGTGCTATCACCGGGCACGGCGACGGTCCTCACCAACGTGCCGTTCACGGTGGACCTCGACCTCATCATGTCGCAATACGTGATCGACGGCTTTCCCTTCGAGCCGCCGCTCGTCGATACCGGACACATTCTCGCCTCGTCGTCGGGCGACCTGGTGGTCGAGTTGCTCGTGCAAGATGACGCCGGCAATCCATTGACCATTACGCCCGTCGTGCCCGAACCAGGAAGTCTCAGCTTAGGCGCGCTCTGCGTTGCCGGCGCTGGCTGGTCGCTGCGTCGCCGTAACTTACTTGGCCGCCGGAGCTAGCACGCCTGGAAGCGGTTTGCCGGCCGTGGGAATTGCGCCCGCGTAGTCTTCGCCGAAGAATTTCGCCACCGTGGCGGCGATCTGGCTTTGCGTATAGTCCTTGCCAGTGCGCTCGCCAAGTGCCGGCGTATCGGGGCCGAGCACGGCCATCCAGATTTCGTCAGAGCCGGGAATATCGACGCTGTGGTTTTTCCACCCGTCGCCCTCACGCCCCCGCCCATGATCGACAGTCAGCACCAGCGTCGTTTTGCCGGCATATTCCGGCAGACTTTGCACAAGCGACCACAACTCCGCGATGAGCCGGTCGCAGGTCTTCGTGGAATCGAGATATAGGTCATAGCGCCCTTCGTGGGCCCAGTCGTCCGGCTCGCCCAACGAAACGTAGAGTAGTCGCGGTTTTTTCAGTCGCAAGTATTCCCGTGCGCCGAACGCCGTGATCGTGTCGTAGCGCACGCCAGCCCACATCCGCGGGAGTTCGGCACTGACTCGGTTGAATGCAGCCAGTTCATCGGCGTGTTCCGCGACTTCTACCGGCGCCCAGCCGGCGTTGACTGGGATGCCGGAACGTTCGCTGTTGATGATGTACGGGAAGACGTCCCAAGAACAGAACGCCGCCACGCGCCCACCGACCGAAGGACGCCGCGAGAGCCATTCCAGCACCGTGATGTTCTGGTTGGCGATCTTGTCGTTCGAGCCGATCCGCTCGTCCGGGAAGCCGCAGAGGATTTCGTTGTAACCCGGGTACGAAAAATGGCGATTGTTGAGTACCTTTGCTTCGCTGCCGGCGTCGCGATTGCCGAACAGTTGTCCTTCCTTGGCGATGACGTTCCAGACAAACGGCATCAGCGTTGCGCGAGCGTCAGCGGGGTTGTCGCGGAGATACGCGGCGCTCGTCGCGGGCACTTCTTTGACGTTGCCGGCTTCCTTCGAGACGAGGCGTTCCTCCGCCCCGCGGAAGACTTCTTGCCAACGCAGCCCGTCAATGGTGACAAGCAGCACGTTGCGGGTGTGCAATTCCTCGGGCCCAGCGGCCAAGGCGTTGCCGAACGACAACGAACACAGACAAATTGCCAGTCCAAGAATCAGCCATCGTTTCATCATGGATCGCTCCGGGTTGATGGGTCCTACTGTAACCGTCCCCTGGCCGCCGCGAAAGCACGCACCGGGTCCACTCCCGTCCCGCAACATTGCAGATTAGGATTGCGGGCAACGACCCTTTGTCCACGAGATGTCCCATGAATACTGAGAATTCGCTGCGTGTCGACGGCCTGGTCGAGCGCGCGTTAACGTTGGACTTCGAGGAACTCAGCGCACTACCGGAGCCGGATCAGGTGCGCGACGTGCGGCGGCTGGGCGCCAAGCGCGGCGGCGACGCCGTAGGACTATCGACGATTCTGCGACTCGCCGGCGCATCGAGCGAGGTCCAGTACATCACGCTGCACGCCGCGGCGGATGATTTTCACGCCAGCGTTCCGCTCAGTTCGGTGACCAGCAAGGCGGTCCTCATCTATCAGCAGGACGGTGCGCCATTGCCGGCGTCGGCCGGCGGCCCGTTCCGGTTTTTCATTCCCGATCACGCCGCCTGCCGCACGGCCGAGATCGACGAATGCGCGAACGTCAAGTTCGTGG
>JALHLM010000497.1 GCA_022844585.1 Pirellulales bacterium
GGCGCACCATGATGTGGTCAAGGAATTCGGCATGAGTTGCGTGCTCGGCGTGGTCTTGCTGTTTCTGGCGGTGATTACGGTCATTCCACTGGTGTGCTCCACCTGGCTCGGCCGCGGCGTCCATATCGGGCACGAGCAAGGCCTGGTCGATCGCAATCTCCTGCGAATCGGCGGGCTCATCGAATTCGTGCTGCGGCACGCCCGGGCGATTAGCTGGCTGGCGATCGCTGTTACGCTTGGCTTGGTCGGAATTACGCTCACGCTGCGGCCTGACGATCGACTTGCCGATTCATTGCCGCGCCGATCGGAAGCGTCGCAGGCGATGCACCGCATCGATGAAGCGTTCGGCGGGCTCGAGGTCTCGTCCGTTCAGATCCGTTGGTCGGAGGATATCCCCGCTGACTCGGCAGACGTGTTGAACGTCGTCGGCGCCGTGGATGAATTATTGCGGAAGGAGCCGATGATCGGCCACCCGCTTTCGATTCGCTCCATGCTCGCCGCGTTGCCAGGCGACGGCGATCCCATCGAACGTATGTCCATGCTCGCATTGTTGCCGCCGCCGTTGAAGCGGGCCTTTTACTTGCCGGAGGATCGTACAGCGACCGTTACGTTTCGCGTGCGCGATCTCGGCATCGCCGCGTACGGCCCCGTCTTCGAGCGCATCGAGGCGGGGCTGCGGCAAATCGCGGTGAAACACCCGGGTTTCAACCTCGAACTCACCGGCAGCGCCGTGTGGCGGTGGCGCAACCTTTATCAGATTGTCGTGGATCTCGCCGCAAGCCTCGGTAGCGCTGCAATCATCATCTTTGTGGTGCTCGGCGTGACGTATCGATCGGTGCGCATCGGGTTGATTTCGATTATTCCGAACGTCTTTCCTTTGGCCGTCACCGGGACGTTCCTCGTCTTGGCTGGGCAATCGTTGGAAATTGTGAGCGTCTGCGCGTTCACGGTGTGCTTGGGCATCGCCGTGGACGACACCATCCATTTCTTAACACGCTTTCAAGAAGAACGGCGCGAGGGACACGCGGAGCGCGAAGCCATCCTCCGCGCCTTCACTAGCGCCGGCACCGGCATGATTATGACCACGCTCGTACTCGTCGTCGGCTTCACGACCGTCATTTTCAGCGACATGCGCGAGCAACGCATCTTCGCCTCAATGGGCGCCCTGACGGTCGCGTCGGCACTGTTTGGAGACCTCGTGCTCCTACCGGCGATGTTGCTGCTATTTGTCCGTCCCAAGAGCGAGAGTTCAACGACGATCGCTGTCGAGTCTCAACGAAACGAGGGCACGAATTCGCCGTCCGAACTTCAATAACATCGGCCACGGATTCGGAAATGCACCGAGTGTGTCCACCCATTCGATCGGACCGGACGGCAATGTTGTAGTTCGTCGGTGTGTTTGGTCGCGTGTGCCAACGCGAGCGATTGCAACTACCAGAAATGCGTAGCAAGCCGCGCGGAAGTTTCAGACTCCGATGCCGCCTAGGAAGGGCCCAGCCTAATCATTCCACTTAACGAAAGTCGACCACCGTGTAGACTAGGCTACTGACGCGCGGACCAGAACCACTCGTATCGAAGTGGATCGCATTCAAGACCAATGAAACACCCCATTCTCTTTCGCCCTTCTGAGTATCGCGACCTTTCCACCGGGGAAAGGGAATTGCTCGAAACCGCTTACCAGAAGGCGACCGAGGCGCTGCGCAAGAACGTCACGTCGAAAGGCTTTTCCGCGTGCTCGTTGCATGACAACGAGGTTTATGGCACCGATGTCAATTATCGTTCTGTCTGGGCGCGCGACGGCGCGATGACCATCGTCTGGACGCTTGACATCACCGATCCAGATATCCGTGCATGTCACACGGCCACCTTGCGCACGTTGATGGCCCACCAATCTCCGGGCGGACAGATTCCGGCCAATGTACGGATCGACTCGGAAGTGCCGGAATACGCCGGCGTCGGCGGGATTGCCTCGATGGATAGCGCACTCTGGGTCGTGATCGCTATGTGGCGTTACGCCAACGAAAGCGGAGGCTGGTCGATCGTCCACGACTTTCTCCCACAGTTGAAGCGCACGATGGATTGGCGAAACCCCTGTGCGAACAACGTGACGTCGTTTCCCGAATCGCCGCAAGCGATGACGTGTGAGATCGCGACGCCCAATTTCTTGGCAAGCATCCGCGCGGTCGAACCTTTGCTGACACCCTGCGGCAACACATCCAGAAACCGGGCGCCGCTGTACAGCGCCTCGAAATCGAGGCGCGCTTGCGTCAGCGCTTTGTAGATCGCGGCCAGCTCGTCCGGTTGCGCGTCCGCCAGAAAATAGCTGGACTTGTATTGCGATTGAAACTCGTCGGGCTGCAAGCGCGCCTTGGGAAAGCTGGCGAGCACGCTTCGCACCGTGGACGTGTCCCTACGCATGCTGCCGAACAGCGGCCCGTCCAAGTCGGTCACGAGCAATTGGTTCACGCTCATACGGCCGCCGGAATCACACGATTGGTCCGACGGCCGGCGGTCGAACTGTGCAGCCTTTTGATAGCGGCCTTGCCTTGAATGGCCTGCAACGACTCGCTCAGGAATCGCTGCGTCACCGCCGTCCAAGTAAAGCTCGAACGCGCTTTCCGGGCGCCGTTTTCCGCCAATTGCTCGGCGACTTGCGGAAACGTCAGGACGTCGCACAGCGAGTGTCCGAACGCGTCGGGATCGTTGGGATTCGCGTAGATCGCCTCGACGCCCCATTGAACATAGTGCCACAGCCCGCCTTCCGTGGTGATGACGGTGGGCGTCCCACAGGCCATGGCTTCGATCGCCGTCATGCTAAACGGCTCGCATCGGCTGCTGAGCGCGAACACGTCGGCGGCGCGGTAGCAATCGGCCAATTGCTCGCCGGGGATGAAGTGATGAAAGACGACGCGCTCCGCGATACCGAGCGAGTCGGCAATCGCGCGCAGTTCGCCGAGCATCCGCACTTCGTCGCTCGACGGGTCCGGCGCCCCAATAGCCAACACAAGACAGGCGTCGGGAAATCGCTCCCACACCGGCGGCATCGACGGAATCAACAAGTCGTAGCCCTTGTTGCGCGCGATGCGGCCCAACGCGAGGACGACGCGGCCGCGCAAGCCCAAGTCGCCCTTGAGCAAGGAGCGTATCGTCGTAGCCAGGCGTAATTTCGACGATGTTGTCCTCAGGCAAGGCATACTCGTCGCCCATCAGCAACTCGCGCTGCTGCGTCGTGGTGGCGACGACTAATTCCGCGCTGTGATAGATCTTGACCTCGTCATGGATCCGCCGCCGAAAGTTGTAGCGAGCTTCTTTCTCTTGGTCCGTGCCCGGCATACTGTCGCGTTTCCAGACGCCCAATGAATGCGGCGTGTGAACGTGCGGCAAGCCAAACCGGCGTGCCAATCCAGCGGCCGCGAGCCCGGCGTCCCAGTCGTGGCTGTTGATCATGAGCACCTCGTCGCGCACCGTGCGCAAGCAGGCGGCGGCGTTCTCAATCCATTCCGGAATCTGTTCGCAGAGCGTTTCGTGCGTTCGCGGCTTTTTGGCCCCCATTTCAGCCACACTCATCCAAAGCCATGACCAGCCAAAGCGGCGTAAATCTGCCAGCCCAGGAAAGCCACGTAACCGCTCAGCAGCAGCGCCCCCTCCCAGCGGCTGATCACCATGCCGCGGAGCATGATCGGAACCAGAATCGCTACGAAAGCAATCATCGCCGGCAGGTCGATTCGTAACGAAGTGGATTGCACTGGCAAGGGAGCGATCACGGCCACGATGGCCAAAATCAAGAGCAGATTGAAAATGTTCGAACCGATCACATTTCCGACCACGATGTCGGCATCGCCGCGGCGTGCGGCCACGATTGACGTGGCCAACTCAGGAAGCGAGGTGCCGAGCGCCACGATCGTGAGGCCGATAATCAATTCGCTCACGCCGGCCAAGGTGGCGAACTCGACGGCCGCATAGACCATCAACTGCGCGCCGACAACAAGGCCGATGAGCCCGGCCGTCAAATAGACGGCGCTCCGCTTCGTCGTCATTTCCGCTGCCGCGTCTCGCAGATCCTCTTTTACTTCCGCCGACTCTTGTCGAGCCGCTCGGTAGGAGTAGACGACAAACAGGACAAACGCGGCCAACATCAGGATGCCATCCTGGCGACTAAGCGTGCCGTCGACGCTGAGGCCCAGCACGATGAGCGATGCGGCAATTGCGATGGGGACTTCCGCGCGCAGCAGCCGCATGCGGACCTTCAGCGGGCAGATGATCGCGCCCACGGCCAAGATCAGTCCAATGTTGGCGATGTTGCTGCCGACAAGATCTCCGAACGCCAAGGCCGTGGTACCGCGCAACGCGGCGGAGATATCGAGCGAAAGTTCCGGACAAGACGTTCCGAAGGCGACCAACGTCAGGCCGATCACCAATCTGCTCACGCCAAGTCGCTGGGCAATGCTGACGGCGCCGTGAAGGGTTCCCTCGGCGCCGTAGTAGAGCACGACAAGCCCCACGACAAAAATCACACCTAGCAGCAAGAGTTGAA
>JALHLM010000498.1 GCA_022844585.1 Pirellulales bacterium
GCAATCTCCGCGGCGGGATCGACGACCGCTAGCGGCGAAATAAAGGCAGCCATGCTCGAGACCTCCGCATCCTTGCGAATTTAGCGTTGCAGGCTCTCATCCTGAGAGCGGTTTCGGCTCGCTCACACTAGCCCGACGCGCAAGCGAGGGGGAGTGGACGATGATCTAAGTTGGACGCTTCATTTTATTTTCCGCGTCGACTCCCCCTCGCTTGCGCTTCGGGTTGGTGGACGGTTTCGTGGTTTATGCGGTACGGCGGCGGTGGCCGACGACTTCTCCTTCTTGGAGCAGGACCCGCAACAACTCCGCGTTGAGGCGGTGTCCCGTCTTGTGCGCGACGAAGTGACCGACGAGGTCGTAGCCGCCGAGCGCCAGGTCGCCGATCAAATCGAGCGCCTTGTGGCGGACGCATTCGTCGGGAAAACGCAATTCGTTGTCGATCGGGCCCTCATCGCCGAAGATCAGGAGGTCTTTCACCGTGGCCTTCGAAGCCAGCCCCTGCGAGCGGAGCCAATCGGCCTCCGATTTCAGCAGGAACGTGCGGCTGCTCGCCAATTCCTGACGAAACACGTCGGGCGTGACATCGAGCGACAATGTTTGCCGGCCGATTGCGTTGTCTTGCCCGTAGTCGAGGTGGTACTTGAACGAGAGCCCCTGATGCGAGGGCGGGCTGGCTTCGATCCAGGCGTTGTCGTCGCCGACGCGCACGACTTCGCGCACGACAAGCTGCGCCTTCGCGGCGGCTTGCTTAGCGATGCCGGCGGCGTCGATCGCCTCGACATACGCCAGGCTGGAGCCGTCGCAGCCGGGCAGTTCAGGCTGATCGACGCGGATTTCGCAATTGTCGACTCGCAACGCCGCGAGCGCGGCCATCACGTGCTCGACCATTTCGACCGTCGCGCCTTGATGTTTCAACACCGTGCGTCGCGGCGTTTCGATGCGATGGGAAACATGCGCGGGGATCCGCGCGGGCTTCGCCAGATCGGTGCGAATGAACGTGACGCCGGAGTCGATCGGCGCGGGATGCAATTCCACGCGGACGTCGCGCCCGGACCAATACCCGGCGCCGGTGACGAGCGCAGGGTGCGCCAGAGTTTGTTGATTGCGCGGAGGCATCAGATGAAAGGCGCTCTTGCCCCGGACGGATTTCCCGTTCGCAGGCGACCCGTGGCGGCCCCGGGTGGAGTTCAGTTCCTCAAACCGCATGGATGTATTTCAGCAGGAGGTTGGTTTCGAGGCGATGTTAAATAGACAACTGCGTGTTGGGGTGCCGTGGATTGGGGTGCCACTGGCGGCTCGTCCGCCAGTGAGGAGCCCACGTCCACTTCGGCACCGGCGGACAAGCTGCCAGTGGCACCCAGATCCCAGGTCGGTTCGTGCCCGGATCGCGTCCAGGCCGTGGCGGCGAGCTTGCGCCGCCGCGGCACTGGGACGCGAATTGAGCGCGCGACAGGTTACTTGGTGCGCGGAGCGCCAGGAGCGGTGCCCGTCCGCGGACGGACGCCCGGTTGAGTGGCGGCCGGACGCTGCTGACCGGCTGTCGGCCGGTTGGCTTCCAGCATTTCCTTGATGGGGAAAGTGATGTCGATGGCGCGGTTGTAGTACACCACCGCCTTGTTCAAATCCTGCATCACTTCCTGCGGATTGTTCGCGTCCGGCTGGTCGCCGTTAAAGCGCATCACCAGCAGGATGCCGTTCCGCTCGCAGTACGCCTTAATGGCCTCCTGCACTTCCTGATAGATGTTGTAGTAGATGGCCGCTTCCTGACGGAGGAAGTCCTTGCGCTGCGTGGCGACTTCCACTTGGATGTCGGCCTGCATCTTGGTGGCCTGTTCTTCGAGCTGATTGCGCTCCGGCGAGCCGAGCGGCATGCCTTCGACTTGCTGGGCGACCTTCTTGAGCTCTTCCTGTTTGCCCTTCAGTTGGGCATCCGCGCCTTCAACCTGGCGCTTGATGTTGGCTGTCATCTCGTTGAACTTCGAGTAGTTCTTGAAGATGTAGCTCAGGTCGATAATCGCGACGGTCGGACGCGCTGCGGCGGGTGCTTGCGCCTGGGCCGTCAGGGCGGAACCCGCCGCCATGAGCGCCGCCAAAACGACGGCAGAAACGAGTTGCTTCACGTTCGCACTCCTTGCGGTTTCGTGTGGGTCGTACCTGACCCTGACGACGTCCCGTCCAATGGGACATTTCGGGGCGATATTCTGCCGACAATCGGCCGCGGGGTAAAGGCCAGTCCGGAAAAGTGTTAAGTCGAACCGGGCAGCGAAGATAGGAAATGGCCCGCCATCACACCGCGGCGCGGAGGCGGTTGAGGAACCGCAAGGCCCCGCGATAGATGCGCATCCCGAGCGCGTCGGTGCGTGGCGGGAATTTGACTTGCGCCGTCAGGCCGTGGCGGAGTTCGAAATCGGACGGATCGAGCGCGATGGTCACCACGTAGAACGGCTCGACCGCTTCCATCGTGGCGCTCTGCACGGCGATCTCGCCGCCGCCCAGGTGCGTGAGGGCGACGTCGTCGACGCGGCGATCGCCTGCCGCGGCCACGCGCAAGATGCGGCCATGCAGCGTGGCATCGGCGGCGCCGTTGAGAATGGCCTGCACGGGCTGACCGGCGACCGGCTGCGCGGCCAGGTAGCCGTCGGCATTCAGCAGCGCACGGACGACCCAAGCGCCGCGCGCGACTTCGGCGATGGGCTCGCCAACGCGGATGAACCGCCCGGCGTCTTCCAGGCGCGCGACGTTGGTGACTTCGCCGCCGTCGACGGATCGAATGATGAGGGCGTCGAGTTGGCGTTGCGCTTCGTCAAGTTCGCGTTCCGCTTGCGCCAGACGCGAGGCGGCTTCAGCCGCGGCGGCGTGATCGGTTTGTAACGCGCCGCGTAGTTCGCAGCGAATCCGCTCCACCTCCGCCTGGCGAATACGGCGCAATGCGGTGAGTTCGGCGTTCTCCAGCACAGCCAACGTCGCGCCGGGCGCGAGCGTGTCGCCTTCGCGCGCTGAGAGTTCACGCACGAAGCCGTCAGTCTCGGCGTGGAGGACTTGGTCATCTTCGCGAGCAACGATGCCGACCGCCTGGCGTGCGAGCGGGATGGGCGTGAGCAGGAACAATGCCGGCGCGACAAAGCCCAGTCCACCGACGACCGCCCAAACGCGTTTGCGCTGCGCCGGCCCGATGGCGGAGTTCTTGAGGAAATCGCGAATCTGGCGAAAGCTGTCGCGGATCGCGCCCAGGGCGTAAAACAATGCGAAGCCCACGCCAGCTACCGGCACCGTGAGCGCGAGCATCGTGCAGATGCCCAAAGTGATCAGGACCTTGTACGCGCTCGAAGCAATTCCATACGCGATCAGCCCATAGCGCACGCCCCGGCGATGCGGCGAGGCATACGGCGTGCCGAGCGCCCAGCGGCGCAGCAGTCCGTGGGTTTCCGCTTTCGATTGTTGCGCGAGATTGGGGATTTCAAGCAGGTCGGTCAACACGAAGTAGCCGTCGAACTTCATCAGCGGATTGATATTGAAACCGACCGTCACGACGGTGCTGAGGACCATCGCGTAATGCGCGGCCGAGTTGATGAAGCCCGGCTCCGAGGCACACCAGATCACGAGCGCAGCCATCGCCAGGAACGATTCCACATAGATGCCCGCCAGTGAAACGACGATACGATCCAGCCGCCGCGGAAATCCCCAGGCGGCCGAAGCGTCGACGTAAGCGCAGGGCGTGAGCAGCACGAAGTACGCGCCCATCTCGGGAACGCGGCCGCCGTAAAACTTGCAGGCGTACGCGTGGCCGAATTCGTGCGCGACCTTAAGCCCGATCAGCAAGCACCACAGCGTCGGCAAGTTGCCGAGCGCAAGCATCGAGCCCAACGGATTGCAGAAATCGCTCCAGCGCAGCCAAAGCACGGTGAACGACGCCAGCGAGCCGAGCACCCAAATCACAAAAGCCGTCCGCGTGAACAGCGGGCGAAACCATTTCACCGTCCGCTGCAAAAAATCGTCGGGGCGCAACAGCGGCACGCGATAGAACAGATACCGCATCGGCCCGGCCTGACGTTCCAGGTTTTTGCGACGTTCGTAGCGGGCGTAAAGTTGCTGACCGTCGGATACCGGCAAGCTGAGCAATCCGCGCTGGTTGAGCCCGACGACGAAGCGATAGAAGCCTTCCTCCTCGTCTTTTCCGAGAACGTCACCGGCGACCAGCCGCTCGAAGACGTTGCTGAGCAGGCGTTCGGCGGTCAACTCGCAGACGATGCGGTAGTCCGTTTCGTTGAGATGATGCGTTTGAAACGTGATCGGATCGCGAAGCAAGTAAGCCGACTGCCCGCGAAACACGTGCCGGCTGACTTCAAGTTCCGGGCGCAACCTCACACAGACTTTGCCGAGGCGTTCGGCGAAATTGACGGGAGCCCCCGTCGCCTGGCTCATAGCTTCCACCATTGCAAGCGCACGGTGTCGATGGCGCGGTGCAGGAGCGCCCACCAGACAGGACGGCGTCCGGTTTCCACGCGC
>JALHLM010000499.1 GCA_022844585.1 Pirellulales bacterium
GGCGTTTCGACTCAATCCCAGGGAAGGCCACCGATGATCTCCGGCTACAAAAGAGACTTCGAGGGCCTTCCCTGGGCTTAGGCACTGCGGCCTTTTAGCAACAAGTTAAATGCCGGCGCGAGTGGTTTGTGGAACCGACCTAGGCTCGCTAAACTGCTATCTTGAGCTGGCAATATGCCCCCAGGCTTGGGGGCTTGGCGTCTGGAATGGGAGTGGCGATGGGAAACGTGGCCAAACTCGAATTCGGCGACAAGCGGGTGGAATTGCCGGTGATCGTGGGGAGCGAGCAAGAGACCGGCTTGGACATCTCCAAGCTCCGCGCCCTCACCGGGGCCATCACGCTTGACGACGGCTACGTCAACACCGGCTCCACGACCAGCGCAATCTGCTTTCTGGACGGTGAGCAAGGCATCCTGCGCTATCGCGGCTACCCGATCGAGGTGCTGGCCAAACATTGCAGCTTTGTTGAGGTGAGCTACCTGCTGATCTACGGCGAGCTCCCCAACCAGGCTCAGGCACAGGACTTCGCCCATAACTTGCGGCGGCACACGATGCTGCACGAGGATATGCGGCTATTCTACAACGGTTTCCCACGCGACGCGCATCCAATGGCGATCTTGAGCTCGGTGGTCGGCGCGCTGTCGACGTTCTACCAGGACTCGCTCGATCCGCACGACCCGGAGCAGGTGGCAATCTCGATCTATCGACTGATGGCCAAGCTGCCGACGATCGCGGCGCTGGCCTACAAGAAGTCGGTTGGGCAACCTTTCGTCTATCCGCGCAACGAATTGACCTACTGCGAGAATTTCCTGCAAATGATGTTTGCGGTACCAAGCGAGCTGTACACGCTCGACGCTGACATGGCGCAGGCGCTCAACCTGCTGCTGATCGTCCACGGTGACCACGAGCAGAACTGCAGCACGTCGACCGTGCGGATGGTCGGTTCCAGCGACGCCAACCTGTTCGCGTCGATCTCGGCCGGCATCTGCGCCTTGTGGGGCCCGCTGCACGGCGGGGCGAATCAGGCCTGCGTCGAGATGCTGGAAGCAATTAAAGCGTCCGGCGGCGACGTGAAGGCCTATATCAACAAGGTCAAAGACAAAACCAGCAACATCCGCCTGATGGGCTTCGGCCACCGCGTTTACAAGAACTACGATCCGCGCGCCACGATCATCAAGGCCAGCTGCGACCAACTCCTGAAAAAGCGGCACATCAACGACCCGATTTTCGAAATCGCCCAGGAATTGGAGGCCGCCGCGCTGTCCGATCCGTACTTCATCGAGCGGAAGCTCTACCCAAACGTGGACTTCTATTCCGGCGTGATCTACCGCGCGATGGGACTGCCGGTCAGCATGTTCACGGTGATGTTCGCCATCGGCCGCCTACCGGGCTGGATCGCCCACTGGAAAGAAATGATGGAGTCCCCCGGCAAAAAGATCTGCCGCCCCCGGCAGATCTACACGGGCCCGGTGGAACGCCCGTTCCTGCCGATGAAGGACCGCAAATAGATTCGCTCGATACACTAACACTAGCCCGTCGGGCTAGTGGTCCGTGCCACGTCGGTTTCGGATCAACAATAGCGGTGGGTGCCTGGGGCAGGGGCAGCAATTGCGGAGTGGCCATGGCCCAACTGCTGGGGCTTCGTTGGACTTGTCAACAAACCGCCACGATGCCTCAGCCAATTCGACGTGGCTACCTCTCACGTTCGCCTCAGCCCCAGGCACCCACGTCGAACTTCTGAACGGAACATTCCCGTATCAACCCGTCAGGCCTCGCCAACATGCTGAACCGCTTCGAGGCCGATTGGCCGCATGCGTCCAAGGAACTTCCGCAGCACGCGCAGGCCGTAGTAATCGGCGGCGGCATTGTCGGCTGCAGCGTGGCGTATCACCTCACGCTGGCTGGCTGGAAGAACGTCGTCCTGTTGGAACAGAACCGCCTGGCCGGCGGCACCACGTGGCATTCGGCGGGCATGATCGGTCGCCTGCGCAACAGCAACGCGCTCACGAAGATCAACAAGTACAGCGCCGACCTCTATTCTCGCCTGGCGGAAGAAACCGGCGAGCCGACCGGCTGGAAGCAGGTCGGCAGCTTGATTGTCGGTACGACGCCCGCGCGGATGCAGTTGCTGGAGCGCACCGCCGCGATGTCGGAATTATTTGGCGTCGAAGTTCATTTGATCACGGCCGACGAGGTCGTCGGGCATTGGCCGTTCCTACGGCGCGACGACATTCTCGGCGGCGCTTGGCTGCCGCTGGACGGGAAGTTGCGGCCTGACCTGACGACGCGGGCCTTGGCCAAAGGCGCGGTCGATCGCGGCGCGAAAGTGTTGGAACACGTCGAGGTTCAGAAGATCCTCACGCAAAACGGCCGGGCGTCCGGCGTGGAAACATCGCTCGGAACGATTCGCTCCGATGTGGTCGTCATCTGCGGCGGGATGTGGACCCGACAGTTCGGCCAGCAACACGGGATCCAAGTGCCGCTCCATCCCGTGGAGCATCACTACATCGTGACCGAACCGATCGACGGCGTGCATGACGATATGCCGGTGGGGCGTGATCCGGACCGCGCGATCTATTTCCGCACCGACGGCAATCAGATCGTGTTGGGCGCGTTTCAGAAGCACTCGAATCCGTGGATGGTGGATCGTGTGCGCAAGGAATTCAGCTTTGAGTTGCTGGAACCGGATTGGCCCAAGTACGCCGAACCACTAGCAGGTGGCAAGTGGCGGATTCCGGTCTTGGAAAAGGTGAAGTTCCCGGTGTTTTGCAACGGCCCGGAAAGCTTCACCCCGGACAATCATTTCATCTGTGGCGAGGCCCCGGAATTGCCCGGCTGCTATGTCCTGGCCGGTTTCAATTCCGTCGGGATCGCCAGCGCCGGCGGCGCGGGCAAGGTGCTGTCCGATTGGATTGTCGAAGGCGCGCCGCCGTCGGACGTGTGGAGCGTTGATATCCGGCGCTTCGCGCCGTCGCAGAACAATCGCACTTTCCTCCGCGAGCGGGTGGCGGAAGTGCTTGGTCTGCATTACCAGATGGCCTGGCCGAACTACGAATTCGAAACGGCGCGGCCGCTGCGGATGTCGCCGATTCACGAACGACTGGCTCAGCGCGGGGCTTGCTTCGGCAGCAAGATGGGCTGGGAGCGTCCCAATTGGTTCGCGCCGCCGGGCGTCAAGCCGGAGACGGTCTATGCCTTTGGACGCCAGAACTGGTTCGAGTATTCGGCCGCCGAGCATCGCGCAGCGCGGGAGCGCGTCGCCGTGTTCGATCAATCGGCGTTCTCGAAGTTTATCTTTCAGGGTCCCGACGCGCTGGAGATTCTGCAATGGCTTTGCGGCAACGAAATGAACGTCCCGATTGGCCGCGCGGTCTATACGGGTTTGTTTAACGAAGACGGCGGCTTCGAAAGCGACCTGACGATCACGCGTTTGGCGGAGGAGCGATTCTACCTGGTCTCCGGCAGCGCGCAGACGATGCGCGACTACCACTGGATCCGCAGTCACATCCCGGCCGAGGCCAATGTTCAACTGCACGACGTCACAGCGCAGTACGGCGTCTTGGGATTGATGGGCCCGAACTCGCGCGCGCTGTTGCAGGAATTGACGGATGCGGATCTCTCCAACGAGAGTTTTCCCTTCGGTGCAGCACGCTGGATCGGCGTTGGTCGCGCCACGGCGTTGGCGATTCGCATCACCTACGTCGGCGAGCTGGGTTGGGAGCTGCACGTGCCGGTCGATCAAACCGCCTGCGGGTACGACTCGCTCATCTCCGCCGGCGACAAGCATGGCCTGACGAACGCCGGACATTACGCGATCAATTCGCTGCGCCTGGAAAAGGCCTATCGCGCCTGGGGCGCGGAGCTTTCGCCCGAGGACACGCCGCTTGAGGCCGGCCTGAGCTTTGCCGTGGCCTGGAGTAAATGCCCGGAATTCCTGGGCATGGACGCGCTGTTGCAACAGCAGCAAGCGGGAGTGAAGAAACGGCTGGTAACGTTCACCATCGACGATCCCGAGCCGGTGCTCTGGGGCAGCGAACCCATCTATCGCGACGGCCGCGCGGTCGGCTACACCACGAGCGGCGCCTACGGCCACACGCTGGGCCACGCGATCGGCATGGGCTACGTCAGCCACCCGGAACCGATCGACAACGCTTTCATCCGCGCGGGCAAGTATGAAATCAAAATCAACGGCCGGCTGTATGCGTGTACGGCGCATTTGCAGCCGCCTTATGATCCGAAGCGGGCGAGGATTTTGGCATGAACCACAGTCTCCTTTCGCTCCGCGAAAGGGCGAGTTCCTTTCGCGGAGCGAAAGGAGACTGTGAAGGGCAACTACGCCTTCGAATGCTTCCGCTTCGCGATTTCGTCGCGGAGCCGGGCGGCCAGTTCGTATTGCTCGCTGGCCACCGCCGCGGCGAGTTGTTCGTCCAGGCTGGGTTCCAGTGAAAAATGCTGGCGGAGC
>JALHLM010000500.1 GCA_022844585.1 Pirellulales bacterium
TCGATCTGCTCTTCCACAATCGCCGCCGCGTTCAGCCGCTCTTCCGTGGCAGTCGAATCCCACTGCACGTTCGCGGGCGCATTGCGGCGAGCGATTTCGACGCCATTCAAATAGGCCACAAACCCGGCGTCGTAGCGCACCGACAACGTCAGCGATTCCATCTCCGGAATGCCATCAAACGCAAACGGCAGCCGCACGTATCCCGAAGCATTCTGGCCACGGAGTTGTGCGTCGACGTTCAGGCCGATCACCGGTGCGAGAGACACTTCGCCCTGCTGCTCGATCGCATATCCCACGCCTTGCGAGCCCGTCACCCAAGCGGAGTCATCAAACGTCGTTGAAACCCAACCGTTTCCCAACGCTTCCGCGCCCGGCGTGAATTGGGCAGGAGTTTCTGCATCGACGAACTCGGCTGGCTCGGCCGTCTGAGCCAGCGTACCGAACGAGATGTCGGCAAGCTGCGCAGGAAACTCAGGATCAAACGCAGTCGCCGAAACGTCGCTCTCAGGAGGAGTCAGCGCAAGATACTCGCCGGTCACGTCGAGCTGAAAATTCGTGTGCAGTTCTGAGCCAGCGACAGCACGATCTTTCCCCGAGGCGAACACCGTCAGGCTCCCGCCGACTGGGAGAATCACATTCGGCAACTCCCATTTGTGTGCATCCACCGGATCGTCGGTTAATCCCCAGCCGTCAAGGTTCACGGGACTGTCGCTGATGTTCTCCAGTTCGATCCAATCGGAGAACGCGCCGTCCTCATCGGCGAGAATCGTGCGGTTGTCCGCCATGAATTCGCTGAGCAGCACCGGCGCGCCGGCAGGCGTCAATCGCCGTTCCAACGCTTCAATCAGTCGTTGGCTGAGTCGACGGCGCATTGGTCTGGCGCGTTGCGAACGCGATTGCATCGATTTCTTCCCATGAGATGAGCCAACGGCCAACAACTACCCGCTAAGCGCCGACCTAAATCGCGAACCAGGCAGGCAGCCACCGAAAGCGCACAGCCGGCGATCGCTCCGAGAACTCAAGATTGGACCTGGCGAACGCCGGTCCGCGAAACTTTCCCCGGTTTGACTCTAATCGACGCGATGCGTCCAAGTCAATTGATTGGCACGACAGCCTCGATCGCGGCGTCGCCCGCCAGCCTGCCATGCACTGTCGGGACGTCCTCGCTGCGGCAGTACGTGGTCATCAGGTGTACACGCGGCGGCGCAGCCGAATTTCGACACGACGAGCATGAGGGCTTGCCGTCGCTCGCGATGCTCGAGGGAGCCCAGGATCAACGGAATCGCGACTTCGCCGGTTTTACATCCAGGAACTCCAAAATCGCTTGATCCCACACGGCCGCCGTGCTCCTCAAGCGCGGAAGCGCTGTTTCGCGTACTTCGAAACGCTGGATATTGGTCCGGTTCGGTGGCAACGAAGCGCTGGAGTGTACGACGGAAGCGCCGAAATTGTTGCGAACCGCGTTGAGGTCTTCCACGTTGACGACGTCGTCGCCGTTCGTGTCGCCCGCCACGTCGGGACCGCTTTGCCCGAACGTGTTGCGGACGTTGTTGAGATCAACGACGTCCACTTTGAGATCACCGTTCGTGTCGCCGACCAATGGCGAAGCTGGCGCGAATCGCCGCCCGTAAACGCCGTATCCGTCGCCATCTTGTCCGAGGCTGCTCCATACGGCCAGCATGTTGCCATCATCGTCGAGGACGACAGTGGGGTGAATCTGCTGATCCTGAGTTTCCACGTTAACGGGCAGCGCCGCGGCGACATTTAACCCTGAGGCGGCGTACCTGCGGTAGTACGTTCCATAGCCGCTCCCGTCTTGATTGCCACTGCTCCAGGCAACGGCAAAATCGCCGTCACTGTCGATTGCCAGACTTGGGGAACGCTGCGTTCCCGAGATGACCGCCGGCACGACGACATCGCCGCTCAGCGGCCCGGCAGCCGCGTCGAAGCGTCGAAGGTAAATGTCGCCGCCGTCCGCGCCGGTCGTCGACTGCCACGCCACGACGAAGTTCGCGGCGTCGTCCATCGCCACGACAGCGGCTTGCTGCGTACCTGACGTGAGGTCATTGATGCGAAACTCACTCGTCGTCGGTGAACCGTCGGCGGCATACAGCCGACCAAAGACCTCGTCGCCCTGGGCAAGCTCGCTGGGACTGCTCCACACCACGGCGATACGCCCGTCAGGCGCCATAGCGATGTTCGAGAATCGCTGCGCCCCGGCTTGCGTCTCGTTGACAAGCGACTCGTCGCCGAGTGCATTGCCGTCGGCGTCGAAGCGACGCAGATAGACGCCCAGCGTCTCGGTGTCCGCGCCGGTCCAGGTGACCGCGAAATTGCCGTCGTCGTCCATGGCCACGAGCGAGAATCGCTGATGTCCCGCCGTCGCCTGGTTGACGCGGAACTCGTCGCCCTGTGGCGTTCCATCCGCGCCGAAACGTTGGGCGTACACACCGTATCCATCGCCGTCCTGTCCGTCGCTGCTCCACGTGATGACAAAGTCACCATCGTCGTCCATGGCGATCGTGGCGTTCCTTTGCTTCCCCGCGGTCGTAGTGTTCACGCGGAATTCATTGCCGATCGCTTGGCCGTCACTCTGATAGCGCCGAGCATAGATTCCACCGGCGTCGCCGTCCTGGTGGTAACTGGTCCAGGTGGCGACGAAATCACCGTCCGCATCGGCCGCGACCGCTTGCGGCGTCGTGCCGTGTGTGCGTTGATCGGCAACAGCCGTTTGATTGATGCGGAACTCTTCACCAAGCTCAATCGTCGTGCGAACCTCGAAGTCGATCGAAAAATCGCCGCCAGCCGCCCCGTCGTCATCGCCATCCAGATCATTTCCCGCGAGATCGCGCAGCGCCGCGGTGGCCACCAGTGTGTAGTTGCCATTCGTCAGCGGGTGAGTGAACCCCACCGTAACTTCGTAGGCGTCGCGGCCTTCGTTGAATTGGGATGTGACGAAATCAATCTGCGACGAGACATCGGCGCCGCCGTCGAGCAGCCGGTAGTTGACACGATTGAGGGCACTGCGCACGCCGCCAGCCCCGCCGATCTCCGACAATGTCTCGGAGAATGAAAATGTCATCATCAGCGGGCGTTCCAACACTACGCCCCCATCTTCCAGCGGCGTCGCCCCGCGGTACACGCCAGCCACGATTGGCGGCACGATGTCGTCCGAATCGGCCAACGTCCACAGGCCATTGCCGACGAAGCCGTCATTGCCGGCGAAGAATAGATTGCCTGCGACGTCGGTGAGGAAACTCAAGTCCGACCCGAGCGGACCGGGACGCAGGTCGAATGCCAACTCGGTGCCGATCGTTGTGCCGTCCGTTTGCCATAACTCCTGGCCCGTCACGCCGTCATTCACCAAAAAGAACAGCTCGTCGCCCGAAACGGTGAGTTGTTGGACATTGGTGTCTTGACTACCCGGCTGCCCAAGTTCCACCACCTTGACGCTGCCAGCGGTCGTGCCGTCGCTACGCCATAGCTGCTGATAGTTCAGGTCAAGCTCGTCCTTGGCGGCGAAGTACATCGCGCCGTCAAAGATCGTGATTCCCTCACGGCGATCGATGCCGCCGGTGGTTTGAATGAACTCGCTGCCGAACTCCGTGCCGTCGGTGTTCCAAAGTCCGCCGAATCCGTCGGCGTAAAACAACTCGCCGTCGAACGAAGTCAGGTTGTCCGGGGCAGGTCCTCCATACAGCACGGGCCGTGTGCCCGCCAGCGTGCCGTCGCTCTTCCAGAGCCCGCTTCCATTGATGGTCTGCATGAACAACTGCTGACCGATAACAGTCAGCTGACGCGGATCCGAGCTAGCCCCGCCAGGATTGATGTCCCGGACCATCACGGCGCCAGCGGCGGAACCATCGGTCCGCCAGAGCTCGTTCCCGTGAATGCTTCCTGCCGCGGCAAAGTAAAGAATGCCGTTCAGTTCGGCAAAGTCGCTGGGTGTAGAATCTTCGGCGCCGGCGCGAATATCCTGTACCAGCACCGTGCCCTCTTGAGTGCCATCGGTGCGCCAAAGTTCGACTCCGTGCGCGGCGTCACCTGCGGAGAAATAGAGTTGACCGCCGAACACGAAGAAATTCACTGGACCGGAATCGCCGGTTCCCAGGTAAATATCGCGGACCATCGCCGTGCCAGCAGAAGTGCCGTCGGTCTTCCAAAGCTCCATGCCCGATGCGTCGGTGCTTGCGGCGATATACGTTGCGCCGTTCCAGTCGAAAGGCGTGTCGTCGCCGATGTCGCGAATATCAGCGTGCAACACCGCCGTCCCGCTCGACGTACCGTCTGACTTCCACAGCGCGGCCGTCATCGAATCGCGCAGCATGAATAGCAATGTCGAGCCGATGGCGAAAAAATCATCAATTTCCACGCCGGCGCCAGTGAAGCCGAGTTGCGCTTCCAACATCGTCCCGGCGGGAGTACCGTTCGTGCGCCAGAGTTGG
>JALHLM010000501.1 GCA_022844585.1 Pirellulales bacterium
CTCAAACTCGCTCCGCGGAATCCGCAGGCGATGGTTGACGACGAGCAGGTCGGAAGTTGAGGCGTCGTCCATGGTTCACGAACAGTCTGGCGATGGAAAAAGGGGCGCTGGCTCGTCGCCAGGGCGACGCTGCATTATACTCCGCGAAAGACCCGCACTTCACAGAGGCGATTCGCGTGCGTTGGTGCTCAATAATATTGGTGCTGGCGGTGGTCGGCTTCGCCGTGAACATGGCGGTGGCGGCGGAGACGGTTGCTTTCGATCCGGCCAAGGACGATTTCCCCGAGGATTTGCGCACGCGCCGCACTGGTCAGGATTGGCCCGCGTTCCTCGGTCCGCACGGCGACAGCAAGTCGAGCGAGCGGGGGATTCTGGCCCCCTGGCCTGCCGAGGGACCACCGATTGTTTGGCAACGCCGCGTCGATACCGGCTACGGGATGCCGACCGTCAGCCGGGGCCGCCTGTTCCAGTTCGAGCGCATTCGCGACCAGGCGGTGCTGATTTGCCTGAAGAGCGAGACAGGCGAAGAGCTGTGGAGGTTCGCTTATCCGACGGACTACCAGGACCTGTATGGCTACGACAACGGCCCGCGCTGCTCGCCGGTCGTTGATGGCGGTCGGGTGTATCTGTTCGGCGCGGAAGGGATGTTGCACTGCGTGCGGGCGATCGACGGCGCGCTCGTCTGGGAAATCGACACGCAAACCCAATTCGGCGTCGTGCAGAATTTCTTCGGCGTCGGCAGCACGCCGGTGATCTTTGAAGACTTGCTGCTCGTCCAGATCGGCGGCAGCAGCCAAGCGGATCAGTCTGTTGCGCCGGGACGACTCGATCAGGTCGGCGGCGCGGGTTCCGGCATCGTCGCCTTCGACAAATACACTGGCGCGGTGCGCTATCAACTCGCCGATGAACTGGCGAGCTATGCCGGCCTAACGGTAGCGAAGATGGGCGGACGCGATTGGTGCCTGGTCTTCGCGCGCGGCGGCCTGTTTGGTTTCGATCCGCGGGCCGGCAAACTTGATTTCCAGTTTCCGTGGCGGGCGAAAATTCTGGAAAGCGTCAACGCGAGCAATCCGGTCGTGGTGGGCGATCAGGTGTTGATTTCCGAAACATATGGCCCTGGCGCGGCGCTCGTCAAGGTGCGCCCTGGCGGCTATGACGTCGTGTGGAGCGACGATGATCGGACCATCCGCAACAAGCGCTTGCAGACGCATTGGAACACGCCCATTCACGTCGACGGCTACGTCTACGCGTCGAGCGGCCGCCATAGCGAGAACGCGGAGTTGCGCTGTTTGGAACTGGCCACCGGCAACGTGAAGTGGAGCGAGCCGGGCCTCACGCGGTCGTCGCTCTTATACGTTGACGGCCATTTCATCTGCCTCGCCGAGCGCGGGATGTTATCGCTATTGAAGCCGAATCCCGATCGCTATGAAGAGATTTCACGCGTGATGCTCCAGGACCAAGCCTCGACCGACTCGCCGCCGGGATTTCCGCCGCCGCCGCTGATACGGTATCCGGCCTGGGCCGCGCCGATTCTTTCGCACGGGCTGCTCTACGTCCGCGGCCGCGATCGCTTGGTGTGCTTAGAGTTGATTCCGCGGAAGTAGTTTCAGCACACTAACCCGAAGCGCCAGCGAGGGGGAAGGGACGGCGCATTTCAGCGCGATATCGCGCTGAGTAGAGGCATCGTTTCCCCCTCGCTGGCGCTTCGGGCTAGTGTTTTCTAAACCGGCTGGCAGTCGAGCAGCTTTTCGAAGGCGTCTTTCGAGTGACCGACCAGCTCTTCGTAGTCCGTGGTTTCGATTTCTTCGCCGAGGAGTTCGACGTCGAAATCGCCGCGGTAGCCGCCGGCTAACAGTGCGCCGATGATCTCGCGCAGCGGGAGAATTCCCTCGCCCAGGCGGCAACGATTCACTTCGCCGTTGGGAAGCGCGCGGCAATCGCCTAGATGGACGACGGCGATCGACGGCGCCCATTCTCGCAGGCGCTCCAGGCAGATGTCGTGTCCGAGATGGTAGGTATCGAAGGCGACTTTGATGCCGGGCCGATCGATTTCGGCGATGAGCGCCAACGTTTCCTGGACCGAGGTGAGGAAGGTAAATTCGCTAGTGAAACTGGCGTGCATCGGTTTGATGGCCAGCGTCACGCCGAGATCGGCGGCCAGGGGCGCCACCTTGCGCAGCGCATCGCGCGTAATGCGGCGGGCGTGGCTGTGCGTGTGTCCGGCGCGAGCGCCGGTATAAACCACGAGGCAACCGGCTTTCATCGCGGCGGCCAGGCGAATGGCGTGCGTCGTGTCTTCGAGGCTATCGCGATAGGTGCCGCCGTCGCTGCCGGTGAAGACGCCGGCCCAGAGCAGGTTCGAAACCGCGAGGCCGCTTTGTGCGAGCAGCGCGAGTCCGCGCTCTTCACCGTAATCCGAAAGCTTTTGTCGCCAGACGCCGACGGCGGGAATGCCGGCAGCGGCGATGCGCGCGAGATCGACTTCGAACGGCCAACGAAACGTGGTCATTTCGTTGATCGATAACCTGGCCATCCGCGCAACTCCTCTCCGATGGATGTCTCGGCACGGCGACCATGCCACGAAAGCGGCACGTAGTATCGGTGAATCGCGCGGCACTGTAAAGCAGCCGCGCGAGCGATTCGCGGCGACGCAATATTTGCGCCGCTTCGGCGCGCATTAAGCGGCTCTTAACCGCTGTTTTCCCGCAGTGCTATGCGAATGCGGCATCAAACCGATACCGCTCTGTCGGGGGTGGCGTTCGTGCGCGGTGTCGCGCAGCCGCCAGAGCGATAGCAATGCTAGCACCACGAACCAAGTGGGCAATCCCCAGGCGAGCGTGAGATCGCCTAGGGATTTTCCGAGCAATCCCTTCGCCGTCAGTGGCCCGGTGATGATGAGAAACGCCACGACGGCGAGCCAGCCGCGCGTAGGTTGCTCGACGACGCGACGCGCCACGAACAGCGCCGGCAGAATCATCACCGCGTAGTGCGCTTTGCTGCTCATCGGACTGAGGAGCAGCATCAAGCAAACGATCATCGCGACATCCATGCCAACGTGCAGCTTGTGCCAGCCGACGGGCGGCGGTTCATACGCGAAGACCGGCGTCGGCTGCTTGCCGATTGTGCCCCAGCGCCGGATGCTCAAACCCAGCAGCAAAAGCGAGCCGCCGTAAACAAGTCCTCGCATTACCAGCGGCGGCCAGGAGGGAGACGCGACGGCGCGGTCCAGGAGCGCTTCACTCGTCCAGGGCCATCCGAACGTGGCCACGCGATTGACCATGCCGGCCAGCGATTGATTCAACAACACGTCGCTGAACCAAGCGCCGGGCGCGTCCTGCCCGACGCGCGACAAAAACGTACGCGACCAATCCATGGCATACGAACCGCCGTCCGGCTGCGGCCAGAGCAAGTCCGGCAAGAAGTTCAACGAGAGCGCGATCGACGCCATCACCAAGGCCGGACGCCATCGCCCGCGCCACAGTAGATACACGCCAAACAGCGCCGGCGTGCATTTCATGGCTGCCGCGACGCCCCACCAAACGGCGGCGCCGATGCCATTTCCTCGCCAATAGCGGCAACCGCCGGCCAGCACGAGGGCCGCGATTACCATGTCGGTCTGATGGTTTTCCAGCGGCGCCAGCATGAATCGCAGTGAGAGGAGCGCGCCGACCCAAAACACGGCGTGCCACTTCCAGGAGAAGCCCATCAAGCCTGGGCCGCCCACGAGTCGCCAGGCGCACGTGAACGCGGTGCACGTCGCCGCGACGTTAACCGCATACCAGGCGGCAATGGACCAATCATCGGGAAGGTTCGCGAGCGGCGCGGCGAGCATTGCCATGGCGGGCGGATAGGCGTAGGCGACCGGCTCAATGCGATGAATCGTTTCCGAGTTTTGTAATCGACGCGAAGCCTTGACGTAGCAATCAATCCACTGGCTTTCCTTGCCTTCGTGCAAAAACGAAACGCCGACGACGGTGAAGAACAGCAGCGCCATGAGCGGCACGCCGTAGTCGAACAGCGCCGGGAACAAGCTCGGCCAACCCAAGCGCGCCGCGGTGGAGCGCGGCGTCGGTTCGAAGTCCGTGGTCGGAGCGAACATGCGGTCAATCCTCGGAGTACGAAAACGCGGTGAATCCCTGGCCCATGGTCCAGTCTTAAATCTTGAAAGCGGCGGAGGATACGTGGATTGAAAGCGCCGGGGCAAGACGGATTCCACGGACCCGGCCGGCTTACGTCTTACGCACGAACCTGGCGAATCCAGGCGGTTTGGGTTGCCCGGCACTTGTCTGGGCGGTGGGTTGCGGCAATGCTGGACTTTGCCGGAGGATTCACCACGGAGGCACGGAGGTCACGGAGATAGAAATGAATTGAACCGCGGAGGCGCTGAGACGCAGAGGGAGGAGAGAGAGGTTGGAGAGGTGGGAGGGGAGTTTGAAGTTT
>JALHLM010000502.1 GCA_022844585.1 Pirellulales bacterium
AATCCTCGGCATCGACGCCGTCGAAGTTGATCAGCGTGAAGGTCAGAAACCGATCGGGATGGGCTTCGTCGAGCGCCGCGAGGGTTTCCTTCAAGTTGTCGCCCCAGCCGCCGTCGAGGTTCACGACCGTCCGCACGCCCGCCTCGTTCATTTCGGTGAGGTAGCCGGCGACGCGATCGGCGGTGAGCGTCTGCTTGCCGCCGCCGAGGTGGTTATGCACGTCGATGGCCGGGAATTTTGGTTTCGGTACGTCGGTCGCCTTGCTGACCAACATCGACTTGGGTTGCCAATCGCGGAGTTTGAGTTCGCGGATGTCTTCCTGAGCGTTCGCATATCCGGACATGGCGGCCACCACCAAAAACAAAGTCAGACGAGCCCTGGGGAACATTGGCGTCGATCTCCGCGGAAAAGCTGGAACGCTCACGGCAAGAGGAGCGACGGCGATTATAGTTGCCACCGCGGCCATTGCGAGTCAGTGCGAGGCCGCCGCGAAATTTGGCGACTACGACTGTTGTTCGGCCCGATCGTGCCCGTTGCCCAGGTGGGCGTGTTCGCGTTGGCGTTCTCGGGCCTCGGCCACTTCGGCCTTGAGGCGTTGGATTTCCTGGGCGGCCAATTCTTGCCGGCGGCGCAGTTGGCCGCGCGTCACGAACAGATCGGTCATTCCGCTCAGGCCGAGGACCGCTGTCATCGCCAAAACGATCAGCCAGAAGAGGACGAACAAAATCGGCTGCACGGCGGCGACAATGAATTGCCCCACCACGATCGCGATGCCAATCAGGCCGAGCAGTCCGCTCGTGAGCATACGGCGGCGAAACTGGGTGCGGTCGATCATCGCGCCGCGCGACCGGAAATGCGACCAGACCATGCCGATCGAAAGTGCGATCATCGCGAGCCCGGCGAGGATGGCCATAAGCAGTTTCGTCGACGGCGCGTTGGCGAGCAGGTTACTTGGCGGTCTTGAGCCACTCGGAAATCACCCAGCCGACCTTCGCGAGGCTGAGCGCGGAGCAATTGGCTGGAATATCTTGCTCGGTGTGCCAGTAGCCGTGCCCGGGCCCGTAGTCGAAATCGATGATGTCGCAGGTTGGAATCTTGCCGGTGTTGAACAGTTCCAGGTGATCGTCGCGAATTTCAATGCCGACTTGGGGCACGAATTCCGTCACGCCCAGCCGTTTGGCCGTGCCCCAAATCTCGGCCACCAGCGGCCGCACTTCGCTCCAAGAGATACTGTTCCGCTCTTGAGGAAGCTGCAAATCCGCGTCGCCCACCATGTCCAACAGTACGCCCCAGCGGTAGTCGAACTTGCGAGTCTTCTTTTGCAGCGCGTACTGGCGCGCGAATTTCTCCGAACCGACAAAATACTTCTCGCGCTCGTCGTAGACGAACTCTTCGGCATCGAAAAACACGAAGTCGACGCCGTACTTGCATTTCAGGTTGGGCATTTCGTTGCCCAATTCCATGAGTAGCGCCACCCCGCTGCCACCATCATTCGCTCCGATGAACGTGCCTTGCGGGTTGACCGGGTCGCGGTCCGGGAAGGGACGAGTGTCGTAGTGGGCGCAAAGTAAGATGCGTTCTTTGGCCTCCGGATGCCATTCGACGATCAGGTTGGCCATATTGGTGCGCTTGCCCGCGCCGCCTTGCCGTTCGATGAACTCCTGAAGCGTGACCTTTGCGCCGAGTTGTTCGAAGTGCTTCCTGAGCAACTCTTGCTGACGCTTCATGCCGCGGGAGGCCGTGACGCGCGGGCCGATGTCGCAGAGTTGATTGAGGTATTCGTAGGCGCGCGCGCCGTTGAACGGGATTTTTTCGAGCGTGAGTTCTTCCGCCTGGGCTGGCAGGATCGCGACGGCGAAGATGGTGAACGCTAGCAGCAACGTTGCGCGCGGCGCTCTCCGGGCGCTAACGCTTCCGGCTCTATGAGTTTGGGTCTTCATAGCGCCTATCGTCGCTTAGGATGCGTTGATTCGGCAAGAGCCGTTTTCGCAGCTTTCGATTTTTCCGAAGCGATAACGGCGTTTGGCGAACATGCGGTAGCAGCGCTGCCAGATGGGCAACGTGCCGGGCACGTGCAAGAGCGGCGCGAGCCACCACAGCGTCGGCAGTTTGGCGGAGAGGTAGCGCAGGGCTTCCGCGCCGCGATAGCGCCGGCCGGCCTGATCGACGATGTACATATCGGCCATCAAGGCTTCGTGCGACAAGTCCGGGTAGCGCTCCGTGGTTTCCGGATCGTGCAACGACAGAAACGCCAACCGGCGACCACCGTCCCACCGGGCCAGCCGGGCAATCTGCGAAGTGCAGATGTGGCATTCGCCGTCGTAGATGACGACTGCCGCCGCGGGCCGCTCGTCCGGCCGGGGCAAGGTCTGCTCAGGTTTTGCTGCCAACGCGGTGGCCATGCCATCCTCGATTTCGCCATCAGTTCGACTGCACTGCTAATAGTACCGCGTTTCGAGCGTTGACTGTAACGCGGAACCGCGCCGAATCCGCCCAAGCCCCGGCATCGTCTGACGAATAGGAACGGGAAGTACCGGTTGGCACCCCTCTGTACGGTGGATTGGCGTCCACCAAAAAAAGTGGGTGAAAACCCGTTGGCATTCTCCGGGTATTATTCGATAGAATGCCGAGTGGATCGGTACGGACCCAAAATCACCCAGCATCCCTTTAGCCACTTGGGACCAGGTTTATGGACACCCTCCAGAAGCAAGTCGCGGCCGCTCGTCGTCGTTTGACTTTGGAACGCTTCCTGCGGCTGGCGCCGTGGTGCTGTTTTGCCTGGCTGTGGGTGGCCGCGATTCTGATCGTCGTGGATAAATTCCAACCGCTCGGCTTGCTGTATTGGGCCTGGCCGGCCTTGGCGATGGTCGCTGGCGTGTTGACCGCCGCGGTTTGGACCTTCGTGTCGCGGCGCGGATCGCTGGACGCCGCGATTGAAATCGATCGCCGCTTCGCCCTTCGCGAACGCGTTTCAAGCTCGCTCGCGCTGACGCCCGACATGCTGGAAACGCCCGCAGGCAAAGCGCTAATGGAAGACGCCGTGCGCCGGGTCGAGCGGATTCACGTGCCGGAAAAATTCGAAGTCAAAATGTCCCGCTGGTCGTTGCTGCCCCTGGCGCCGGCCGCGGCGGCTTTCGCGTTGGCGCTGTTGTGGCAACCCACCGGCGCGCAAGAAGCCAAAGCCAGCGAAGCCGCGAACGTGCAGAAGGTCATGAAGGAACAGGCGGATGCCGTGAAGCGGCTGGCGCAGGAACGGCAGAAGGAACTCAAGGACAAGAATCTTCCCGACCTGGAAAAGGTCTTCAAGAAACTGGAAGACGGCGCGGATCGTTTGCGGAATCAGGAAACCACGGATCGCAAAAAGGCGCTCGTTGAATTGAACGACTTGGCCAAGGATCTGGAACAGCGCCGCGAAGCCCTGGGCGGCAAAGAGAAGATCAAAGAGCAGTTCAAGGCGATGAAGGATATGTCCAAGGGCCCCGCGGATAAGCTCGCCGAGTCGCTTAAGGAAGGGGATTTTCAACAGGCGATGAAGGAAATCCAGCAGATTCGCGATCAAATCAAGGACGGCAAGCTCAACGAAAAGCAGCGCGAAGAACTGGCCAAGCAGCTGGAGGAGATGCAATCCAAGCTGAACAAAATGGCCGACTCCCACAAACAGGCCATGGATGAGTTGAAAAAGCAAATCGAGCAGAAGAAGCAAGCTGGCGACAAGGAAGGCGCGGAGAAGGCGCAGGAGCAGCTCGATAAGCTCGCTCAGCAGATGCCGCAGGTGAACGAAGCCAACGAGATGGCCAAGAAGCTCGGCGAGTGCGCCAAGTGCATGAAAGCCGGCCAGATGGAACAAGCCATGGCCGAAATGGACGGCATGGAAGGGCAGCTCAAGAAGATGCAGGCCGAATTGGACGAAATGGGTATGCTCGACGAAGCGATGGAAAAGCTTGGCGAGTGCAAAGCCTGCATGAATGGCGGCAATCAACGTAATCCCGAAGCGGAGCCCGGTATGGGCCTGGGCCAAGGGCGCGGCCGCGGCGATCGCCCGGAAGACCGCACCAAGACCGGCACCTACGCCACGAAGGTCAACCAAAAGCTCGGCCCGGGCTCGGCCGTGATTACGGACTTCGTCGAAGGGCCGAATATCAAGGGCGACGTCCAGCAACAGATTCAGACGCAATTGAACGAAGTCGCGGCCTCCGAGACCGATCCTCTGACCGGGCAACAACTGCCCCGGGCGGTTCGGGAGCACGCGCAACAGTACTTCGATAAGGTGCGTGAAGGCAAGTAAGCCCACGCGCACCGGACACGCTATTCGCTCCGCTGCAACCAGCAGGCGATGCCAGAAACAACGACCCGGCGGGGAGTTCCGCCGGGTCGCTGTCGTTTGCGGTTGACGGCGTTCCGGCCGCAACCGTTACCGTCCGTGCAATCGGGCGAAC
>JALHLM010000503.1 GCA_022844585.1 Pirellulales bacterium
CGACTCGCCCGCGAACCGCGAGTTCGTCGGCAGGTTCAAGCACGAGTTCGGCCAAGATTGCGTCACGGATGATCCGATCGAGGCAGCGTATTCCCAGGTCTACCTTTGGAAACGTGCCGTCGAACTGGCGGGCAGCTTCGAAGTGGACCAAGTTCGAGCTGCATTCCTCCGTGGCATCGAGTTTGATGCGCCTGGCGGGAGAATCGCTATCGACGCCAAGACTCAACATACAACCAAAAGGTTCCGTCTGGGACGCATTCGGCGCGACCGACAGTTCGAAATCGTTCACCAATCTGACGCCGTGATCGCTCCCGAC
Source organism: Pirellulales bacterium (assembly GCA_022844585.1). Classification (GTDB taxonomy): domain Bacteria; phylum Planctomycetota; class Planctomycetia; order Pirellulales; family JALHLM01; genus JALHLM01. The sequence goes on from JALHLM010000503.1 coordinate 317, forward strand.
CCCTATCCGGATGTAGCGTTTCCTGGTTGGCACTGCGATTGGACGAAGAACGGGCTGGCGCGTGGCGCTGAAGTAAAGATTGGCAACTGAAGGGTACCACGCGATGGCGGAATTCAAAGTCCATGAACTGGAAGGCACGCGCTACGTCGATGTCCACCTGGACCATGAGCTGGTGCGCGTCGAGTCGGGCGCGCTGAGCTACTATTCAGGTGATATTCAGGTCCATTCTCAGCTCATTCCTTCACTCGGTGGATTCCTCAAATCGCTGTTGGCTGACGAGGCAATCTACCGTCCCACGTACACGGGAACCGGCGTGATCACCTTAGAGTCTTCCCTGGGAGGCTTTCACGTGCTGGACTTGGCCGGGGAGTCCTGGATTCTCGAACGGGGCGCTTATTGGGCGTCTGAGGGAAGCGTGGAAGTAGGATTCTACCGGGAACGAGTGATGACCGGCGTCTGGGCGGGCGAAGGCCCTGTCTATTTGCTCACGAGGGTCCGCGGCAACGGCAAGGTTGTGCTCGCTACGAAGGGGCCTGTGGAAGAAGTTGTATTGAATGCAAGCAACCACTTGGCCACCGAAGGAAAGTACGTAATCGCGCGAACCGGCGACGTTCGCTTTTCGGTGCGACGTCCTACGAAGAACTTCTTCGGCCGGTTTACTTCGGGAGAAAGCTTCGTGCGCGTCTACGAAGGAACAGGGCGAGTGCTCTTGAACCCGGCCCCCTACTGGCGCTACCGAATGTTTACTGAGCGGGCGGGCAATACTGACCTTCCTGCACAAACAACCAGCTGATCGGTGATCGTGATGAAATATGTGACCGGCGCGCTAGCGATCATCGCGGTGATTGCCATCGTGGTGTTTTCACTCCAGAATCTGGCCTCCGTCGAAGTGTCGTTTCTTGTCTGGTCGGTCAACGCGTCTAAGGTGTTGATCATTGTCGTCGCATATCTCCTTGGAATGGTGTCCGGATGGGGATTGGTCGAACTGACCAAATGGTTCGTCAAACAAGGATAGGAACCAGTCGTGGATGCCCGGAATCACGCGCGTGACGCGGCCACGTGAGCCGGCCTGTCGTATTCCCGTTCAAATTCAGCCATTCCAAATCCCAAGTTTCAACGCCCACGAGGAATTAGATGAAATCCGCTGCTCTCTTCCGCTGGTTCATGTGCCTGCTGACACTGTGCTTTGGTACGCGGTTGTACGCTCAGACGGCGGACACAATCTACCACGGTGGCGACATCGTCACTGTGGACGATGATCTTCCTTCCGCCGAGGCGCTGGCCATCAAGGATGGGAAGATCCTGGCGGTCGGGAAGGAAGTCGATGTCCTGCAACTGCGCGGTGAAACGACGTCGCTAATTGACCTCGGCGGCAAGACGCTAGTTCCCGGCTTTGTCGATGGACATGCGCATTTCCTCGGGTTTGGATCGCAGGCTGTCGGCGCCAACCTGCTTGCTCCGCCTGATGGGAGCGTCAACACCATTGACGACCTCGTGGCGAAACTGCAGGAGTTTGCCAAAGGGCCGGATGTCCAACGCACTGGCTGGGTTTTCGGCCTGGGTTATGACGACGCGGTGCTGGCCGAAAAGCGGCACCCTACGCGAGACGATTTGGACCGCGTGTCAAAGGATGTTCCCGTCATCGCCGTCCACATTTCGGGTCACTTCAGCGCCGTCAACAGCGCCGGGTTGAAGAAGATCGGTTACACCGCCGATACGCCGAATCCGAAAGGAGGTGTGATTCGTCGGCTGCCAAACAGCCGCGAACCAAATGGCGTGTTAGAAGAGCTCGCAAGCTTTCCGTACATGATTCCCGCGATTAATCCTGCGAAGCCCGAGGACAAGGACTACTTCGTGCAGAAGGGCTTGGAGCTGGCGAAGAGTTTTGGCTATACCACCGTCAACGAAGGACGCGCTCTTGCTTTTCAGCATGTCGATTTGGTCTCGTTCTCGCGTCGCGGCCTGCTCGACATCGATGTCATTAGCTACATCGACTACACGGACCGCAAGTCGATCACGCCCGATTTCTTTGGACGGGAATACAAGGGGCATTATCGAATCGGCGGAATGAAGATCACGCTCGACGGTTCGCCGCAGGGGCGCACGGCCTGGCGAACTTTGCCCTATCTCTTGCCACCGGACGGGCAGGTCGAGGGCTACCAGGGCTACCCTGCGATTCCTGACACCAAGGTGGTGGAAGGTCTGTTTGATGAAGCCTATCAGAACAAGTGGCCGGTGAAAGTTCACGCAAACGGTGACGCCGCCATTGACCAGATGATCGCGGCGCTCAGGCCGATTCATCAGAAGCATGGTCCTGGAGACCGTCGCCACGTGCTCATCCACGGCCAGTTCGTGCGCCAGGACCAACTCGACGCGTTGCAGGAACTGCAAGTGATCCCGTCGCTGTTCCCCATGCATACGTTTTACTGGGGAGACTGGTACGACCAGATTATTGGTCCCGAACTGGCGCAACAGATCTCGCCCATGCGTTCCGCGATCAATCGAGGCATGACCCCCACGAGCCATACCGATGCCCCCGTCGCGCTGCCGAACCTAATGCAGGTCATGTCGGCGACCGTCAATCGCGTGTCACGTACCGGCAAGGTGATGGGCCCGGACGAGCGGCTCACTCCATGGGAAGCGCTTAAGTCCATCACGCTCTGGGGCGCCTACCAGCATTTCGAAGAGGAGACAAAAGGTTCACTTGAAGTTGGCAAACTCGCCGACCTGGTAATCCTCGACAAGAACCCGCTCAAGGTCAATCCGATGGAGATCAAAGACGTCAAAGTCGTCGAGACGATCAAGGAAGGGAAAACGGTATTTCGGCAGTCCGAGGACCGCGCCGCCGCGGGAATTGAAGGCGACTGGCGGCTCGTTAGCATCGGCGAAGACGCGGTCGAATCCGTCGAACGCGCTCCCACGCTGTCGATTGCAGTCGACGGCGCCGTGACCGGCTCGACGGGCGTCAATCGTTTGAACGGGAAATTGCCGCAAGGAGGCAAAACGCTGTTCGGTGCTCTGGCGACGACCCGCCGCGCCGGCTCTCCCGCGGCGATGAAGATGGAGTCGGCGTTTTTGACGAGGCTCGGCAAGGCGACGCAAAGCCGTCGCGACGGAGACAGGCTCCACCTACTGGGGCCGGACGGCGACCTGTTGCTCGTGTTCCAGTCGGAATCGAATTAGCGTGCTCGCTGATCGCAGAACCACCGCAGACCCGTTCCGCGCTTTTAAACGGCCGGGGATATATCGCCGCAGGCCATTCCGTCGGATTCCGACGATCTACGAACTGTGAGTACAGGCTAAGTCTGTAATGAAAGTCAATGATGCCGACTCAAGTCCGCAGCGCGCCCAACTCCCACATCTACTCACAACGGAACCCAGTTTCATGGCAGACATCACCTACGAACAAGCACTCGCCGCTGTCCGCGCCGGTTTGGATAAATCCCGAGAGATCGGCGTGAAGATGAATATCGCCGTCGTTGACGTCGGTGCAAACCTCAAAGCGTTCATTCGCATGGACGGCGCCTGGCTGGGTTCGATCGACATCGCGATCAAGAAGGCCCGCACGTCGAGGTTGTTCGACATGGAGAGCGGTGACGTTGGCAAACTGTCGCAACCTGGGGGCGAGTTGTTTAACATCGAGGTGTCGAACCAGGGCCTGATCACGTTTCCCGGTGGCGTGCCGATCGCCAACGCGTCGGGCGAAATCATCGGCGCCGTCGGTGTCTCCGGCAGCACGGTAGCCAACGACTTCGCTGTCGCGAAGGCCGCCGCCCAGGCGGCGATCAGTTAGGCACTTGAGCCAGCAACCCAATCGCAAAGTGACTCGAAGGTAGACGCCCTCAGTTCCACGAAAAGGATTAACCATGACTCGACTTCTGCTTGGCACGACACTCGTGATCTTAGGTCTGGTGGCCGCGAGTCCTGCGTTCGCACAGACTCCCTCTCTGCAAGACCTCAGCGGGAAACTCGAGGTTCAACCTTCCACGACGACGATCTACGTCGCGAAAGAGATCATTACCCTGGATCCCAGCAAGCCGAAGGCCGATGCCGTTGCCGTCGTGGGAAACAGGATTCTGACTGCGGGCACCCTTGCGGAGG